>NZ_DATGNO010000071.1:0-3960 GCF_035306705.1 Xanthomarina sp. | reverse complement strand
GATTTTGATGTTAATTTACTTGTTTTGGCAGCTATTCATCCTCCGCTAATTTTAGCAGATTCGAAAGAAGGAAACTTAGCAAAACAATCCAAAAAATCTTCAAACCTCGGTCGTCCCTTATATATTTTATATAGTCGGTTAAAACTCGATATGGCGTAATCTCTTCTTGCCATACTTTTTAATCAACAATTTATATAAATATCAATTTTAATGAAACATTTTACTGATAAACAGTCGTTTCATACGACTGGACTTTTCACGTTGTCTATCAGACTAGTTATTGGGTGGACTTATTTTTCAGCTTTTTGGCGCAGACTAATTTTAGAAAACAAGCTAAACCCAGAAGAGGCGGGGTATATTGGCGAAAAATTTAATCATTTTTTGCCTAATGCTTTAGGAATTAAACCTCTAATTGAATATTTGGTATCCAACCCGGATATTTTGTGGTGGCATATGGTGGCCTTTACAATTATTGAAGGAATTGTAGGGCTTTTTATTATGTTTGGTTTGTTTACGCGCTTAATGAGTATTGGCGTTTTCTTTTTGGCCATGGGAATTTTATTGGGATCTGGCTGGATTGGAACAACCTGCTTGGATGAATGGCAAATAGGTGTTTTAGGAATAGCCAGTGGTTTTGCGTTGTTTTTAAGTGGAAGTGGTTATTATTCCATGGATAAATTTTTTATGGATAGGAAATTTAAATTTACAGAAACCAAATGGTTCTCTTTCCTAGGTTCTGGAGTTTTACCGATAAGAAATTTAAAACAAATAGTTCTAGTTGGAGCTTTAGGAATTTTCGCTTTAACCTTATATACCAATCAGTATTTTCATGGAGGTGTATTTGGAACGCTTCATAATAAATCCGTGAAACCAAAATTAGAACTTAGCGATGCTTCTATAAAAAACAATACCTTACAATTTGAGGTTTATAGAGTTGAGGGCGTGGATGTTTATGGTTCGTTTTTAATTGGAATCCAGGTATTGGATAGTCGTGGTAATATAGTTATGGATAAAAATGGTGCTGATCTTTCTAAGTTCAATTTGGAGCATATTGACAACTACTATGTAGCTAAAGTGAAACCAGGAAAACATAGTTTAATTATTCCATTGGGTTCTAAGGCAATTCTAACCATTGGTTTAAAGGGTGTTGAATATGCGGAAAATGAAACTTACACTCTAAAACTTATTGATATTAGTGGTGCCGAGTGGGAGATTCCAATTGAGAAATAGGAATATCTGTTTGTAATCCAAAAGTAAAACTTCTCTAAAAACACACGTTTTTAGAGAAGTTTTTTTATGAGGAACAAGGAGGTTTATAAAAATGTATGGTTTTTATTGTAACTTATTGGCACTCTAAGTCGTCATATATTTTTAATCAATCAAAAACAATCATCATGAAACGACAATTAGATTACCAAATTTTGAGATCAAATGTATTAGCGCTTTTACTATTACTTTTTTTTGTAAACGTCAATTTTGGACAGAGCAAAGAAGAACAATTAACCAAACTTATAGATACTTATACAGATTACAAAACGTTTAATGGCTCTGTTCTAGTAGCGGAAAACGGAAAAATTATTTACACAAAAGGTTTTGGTATGGCAAATATGGAATGGGATATTCCCAATGCCCCAAATACAAAACATAGATTAGGATCCATAACCAAGCAATTTACTGCTATGTTAATACTTCAGTTGGCTCAAGCTGGTAAAATCGATTTACAAGCGCCCATAACAAAATATCTTCCAGATTATCCTAACAAGAATGGAGATAAAATTACAACACATCACTTATTAACGCACACTTCTGGGATTCCAAATTACACCTCCTTCCCCGATTTTTTTAAGAATGAAAGTAGAAACCCTTATACGCCAACAGAATTCGTAAAGAAATTTTCTGAAATGGATTTAGAGTTTAGTCCAGGGGAAAAATTTAGTTACAGTAATTCCGGTTATTTTTTGTTAGGTGTTTTAATTGAAAAGATTTCTGGGAAAACTTATGAGGAGATGCTTCAAGAGAACATATTTATACCTTTAAATATGAAAGATTCCGGTTATGACCATCACGAAACTATTTTAAAAAACAGAGCTACTGGCTACGAAAAGAATGGCAGTAATTTTGAAAACTCTAAATATATAGACATGTCTATTCCTTATGCCGCAGGATCCTTATATTCTACAGTTGAAGATTTATACCTTTGGGATCAAGGGTTATATACCAATAAACTTCTTTCTAAAAAGTCTATGGATTTGTTTTTTAAGGAATATATAAAAGCGGGTGGCGGATTTTATGGTTATGGGTGGTTTATAGGAAGTGAACAAATTGGAAACACAGAAAACCGTATAGAAACTATTGGTCATGGAGGAGGTATAAACGGGTTCAATACTTTAATTACTAGAGCTCCATCAGATAAATCGTTAATTGTACTATTGAATAATACAGGAGGAGCGCCTCTTAATGAAATGGCTCGGGCAATTCGTGGTATTATGTATGATAAGCCGTATGATTTTCCTAAAAAATCTATCGCAAATGCCTTGGCTGAAAAAATAGCAGCTAGTGGAATAGATGCCGCTTTAGTGTATTATAATTCCATTAAATCTTCTGACGCTTATGATTTAAATGAAAGTGATATGAATAGCGTTGGTTATCAATTATTACAATCTGGAAAAGTAGAAGAAGCTATTTCTGTATTTAAACTGAATGTAGAAGCTTTTCCAAAATCCTCCAATGTTTATGATAGTTATGCCGAAGGATTACTGAAACAAGGAAAGAATGAATTAGCTATAGAAAATTACAGAAAATCTGTAGAAATGGATCCAAATAATCAAAATGGGATTGATTATTTGAAAAAACTAGGAGTAGATGTTTCCGATTTAGAAAAAGATGTCGTTGTAGCAGATAACATCTTGCAAAACTATGTTGGTAACTATCAACTTGCCCCAGGGTTTATACTTACGGTTACCAAAGAAGGCAATCAATTAAAAGCACAAGCTACAGGACAACCCGTTTTTGATGTTTTTCCAAAATCTGAAAATGTATTCTATCTAAAAGTTGTAACAGCACAATTAACTTTTAATAAGAATACGGATGGCAATGTTGAAAGCGTAACACTTTTACAAGGTGGAAGGGAAATTATTGGTAACAAAATGTAGATTGCCAGCATAAAATTATAAAGCCCTTGGAAATTTTCAAGGGCTTTAATTTTGTGTTAAAACCCTTTAAAAATCCCAGCTTTAATTTCTGGCCATTCTTCTTTTAAAATGCCATAACAACAGGTGTTTCTTCTATGTTCGTCTGGCATTAAAGTGTCTTTTCTTAGGATGCCTTCCAAAGTGGCGCCAATTTTTTCAACTGCTTTTCTAGAGCGAATATTTCGTTCGTCAATTCTAAACTCCACTTTTTCAAATTCCAATACTTCAAAAGCATATTGAAGCATTAAAAACTTGATGTGTTTATTTAATCCAGTACCATGAAACTCTCGTCCTAACCAAGTCCAACCAATATGTAAGGTCTTGTTTTTCCAATTAATAAATCCAAAGCGCGTACTTCCGGCATACGCTTGTTTTGTTTTATCGTAAACAATAAATGGAATGGTTGTTTTTGTGTAATATCCGTCCACGGCAATTTGCACATATGTCTTTAATTCTTCTGGTGTCGAAATTCCGCTAGGCGAGTAGAAGATGAGATCTTTTTCGGCAGCAATATCTTGTACATACTTATAATTGCTCAAATCCATTAAAGTAAGCTTGACATGGCTATTTTCTAGATGAGGGATTTTCATGATATTTAAACTAAACTTTTAATAAGTTTGACGTTGACTTCGTGCTTTCCTTCAAAGGGAATTATATGTAAGTTCTTTCCAAATAGTTCTTGGGCTCTCTTTGTTTCTTGTAAAATGCGTTCGTTATTTAAATATTCGTCTTCTGTGCCATAAATCATAGAAACTTTTGCGTTTAAAAA
>NZ_DATGNO010000070.1:0-4080 GCF_035306705.1 Xanthomarina sp. | reverse complement strand
ATCTTTACTTTATTTTGGACTTGGCTTCGCTAAGCATTCCATTTTTGTTCAGTTTTCACCCAAAACTTCAATTTTATAAGCTCTGGAAATATTTTTTTCCTGCCACATTACTTATGATGGCGTTTTTTGTTACTTGGGATGTCATTTTTACTCATAATGGATTTTGGGGCTTTAATGAAACCTATCTTTCTGGAATACAATTAGGGAATTTACCCATTGAAGAATGGCTGTTTTTTATTTGTATTCCTTACGCCTGCTTATTCACTGTATATTCGTTTAAAAATTTACTTCCAAAGTTTAAACTTTCAGGAAAAGCTACTTCAACGATATATTTTACCCTGCAAACCATTATGATTACGGTTTTATTGTATAATTATAACCGTTGGTACACCGCTATAAATTTTGGATATGCGATAATTCTATTGGCTTGGATTTTTAATAATGAGCGCAACTTGTTAAGAGAATTTCTACCTGTATTCGCCATTCTCTTAATTCCATTTTTTATCGTAAACGGTTTCCTTACAGGGAGCTGGATAAACGAACAAGTAGTTTGGTATAACGATGCTGAAAACCTTGGAATTCGTATCGGAACTGTTCCTATTGAAGATAGCATTTACGCACTTACAATGCTGTTGACTGTATTTTTGTTAATGGAAAAGTTTAAATCTTGGAATAATAATAGGGTTCAGAACTGATAAAATTTTTCTTCTGAAAAAATCGGCAAATAAACAGTTTTAATAAATAATATCCAATAGGTTACACTTGTTTTACACATTGTATTTCGCCCTACTTTTGTTTAAAAAATAGGCAATGATACATCCAAAAACAGAACTGAAACTTATAAGCGAAGAAATAGGTTATGGTGTGGTTGCCAAGGAATTTATTCCAGCGGGCACCATTACTTGGGTTTTAGATGAACTGGATAGGGAATTCACACCTACTCAGGTTAAGAAATTACAACCAATATATCAGCAAGTATTGGAGACCTACAGTTACCGAAACAACAAAGGCAACCTTGTTTTATGTTGGGATTATGGCCGTTTTGTGAACCATAGTTTTAAAAGTAATTGCCTTTCCACAGCTTATGATTTTGAAATTGCCATACGCGATATTCAGGCAGGAGAAGAGCTAACCGACGATTATGGATACTTAAACGTTACCGAGCCTTTTAAAGGTATAAATGAAGGCACACGTAGGAAGACTGTCTATCCAGACGACTTGTTGAAGCATCATAAAACTTGGGACAAGAAATTGATTCAAAACTTCCCAAAAATTATTGAAGTAGCGCAGCCTTTGCAGCCACTTATCTCTCAAAAATTGTGGAACGAAATTGAAGAAATTGCAAGGGGCAAAAAGGAAATGGAGTCTATTAAATCCAACTATTTTTCTAATTAAATTTATTCTGAAAGAAGTCTATCCAACAAACTTCTAATTTTTTTGCTGTTCCAATCTGCTACTCCCGATTCGTTTACGACGATTTTGCCTGTTTTTGACAACACATAAGTTGTTGGCAATACACTAGACTGCATCTGTTCTGGAGCTTCAAAAAACTGAAGGTAAACTGGGAGCGAATAATTATGCTTTTCTAAAAACCTATTCACCTTGTCTGGTTTCTCCGAGGTAACAAAATAAAAATCTACGTTAGAACCATACGTGTCGAATAACTTTTGAAAAGAAGGCATTTCTGCAACGCAAGGCGGACACCAAGTAGCCCAAAAATTAACAACAACAACTTTTCCTTTGGATTGTGAGAAATTAACTTCTTCAGAATTTAATGCTACAAGGGACCATTCATAATCCTGAAGGGTTTCTCGCTTTTCCTCTGAAGTTTCTGATGGAGAAAAAGAAATAAGCCGTTGTACAAAAACCTGAATTGGCATTCGTGTTTGTGGAATTATCATTAAAACGATTAATACGCCAAACAGGATGTTACTCCATTGTTTTTTTAAAAACTTCTCCATTATTTTCTGGATATAAAAAAACCTAACAGGTTTCAAAAACCTCTTATGTTTGCCTTGGGATTAATTTCCTTTAAAAATACAATTATTTTTGTACTACAAATTTAAGAAATAAGAACAGGATAGGGTTACCATTTAAACCTAGACAACATATTTATGTATGTCCACTGACAGATAATGACCCTTTCCTGTATTTTCTAGGAGTCACAACAGTATTGAGAAACCACGGCTATATGCTTGGATTTCGTATCAACTAAGAGGAAAGACGGTGGGAAAATCCTTATTCTTAATAATCCATAACAAGAATAATGATAGATCAAAAAGTATTAAAGCAAGTAGTCGGTATCGACATGGGAATGGAAAGTTTCTTTGCATGCTACCAAGTGAAGGACCAACAAGAACATGTTGTTATAAAAGGGACAAAATCCTTTAAGAACAACAGCGTCGGTATGAAAGAATTTCTTTTCTGGTGTAAAAAACGTGAAAAGGCTACAGCTCCACAAACTATTTACGTGATGGAAGCTACTGGTGTATATTATGAGAACCTAGCCTACTTTCTCTATGAGAATGATCAGAAAGTAAGTGTGCAGTTGGCGCAGAAACTAACTTATTTTGCCAAGAGCAATAATCTGAAGACTAAAACGGACAAAGTAGATTCAAAAATGATTGCCACCTTCGGGATAGAAAAGACCTTGGGAACAACTGATTTCTGGACACCGCCAAGCAAGGAGTTTAAGGTTATAAGAGACCTGTCAAGAGAGCACACTAGTCTTAAGAAAGATCTGACGGCTGCTAAGTCCCAGCTCCACGCTATGGATCACGCACACCAGACCTATAAAAAAGTAATCACGATTAAAAAACAGATGATCTCGTTTTACGAAAAACAACTCGAGATTATTGAGAAGGAACTGAAAAAACTAATAAAAGCCGACGAGCATCTCTTTAAGAAGATCCAAAACATTGAAGCAGTAAAGGGGCTAGGCTTTATCACGATCATAAAGGTGATTTCCGAGGTTAACGGCTTTCTGCTTTTTACCAATATCCGCCAATTGGTCAGCTATGCTGGACTGGATGTAGTGGAAAAGGAGTCGGGAAAGTACAAGGGAAAGACCAGGATATCAAAAAAAGGAAACGCACGAATCAGGGCTGCTCTTTATATGCCCGCAGTGGCTGCCGCGACGCATAACACTAATTTGAAAGACTTTTATGAGCGCGTAAATGAAAACCGAACAATAAAAAAACAAGGAATCGTCGCAGTAATGCGCAAGCTATTGATTTTAATATATACGCTATGGAAAAAGGAAGAGCGCTACGTAGTGGATTATCAGATAAGTTAGAACTTCGGGTATGGATGCAGGACAAGCCTTCTTTTTGCCACAAAAAAGGCGGAGAAAAACTCCGCCTGGTAGATAGACTTCGGTACAACGAATTGAACGAGGCCTTCTTTTTGAAAAACAAAGATATTAATAAAAAAATGAGTAGGATTTAAACACAGTATCTGTTAGGTTTAGATCCTATTAAAATATTTTAAGCGTTTTGCTTTTTAATTAAGTTTAAAGCGGAACCTTCGTGATACCATTTAATCTGAGCATCATTATAGGTATGGTTTGCTTTAATAGTGTCTTTACTACCATCAGCGTGAACGATCTCAATTGTTAACGGCTTGTTTGGTGCAAAGTCAGCTATATCAACAAAGTTGAAAGTATCATCTTCTTGGATTAAATCGTAATCTGCTTCATTAGCAAATGTTAACCCTAACATTCCTTGTTTCTTCAAGTTTGTTTCGTGAATTCTTGCAAACGATTTCACTAAAACAGCAGCTACACCTAAAAATCTAGGCTGCATTGCAGCGTGTTCCCTAGAAGAACCTTCACCGTAATTATGGTCACCAACAACAATGGTTTTTATACCATTAGCCTTGTATTCTCTTTGAACGTTTGGAACTCCGCCATACTCTCCAGTGAGTTGATTTTTAACAAAATTTGTTTGCTTATTGAAAGCGTTCACAGCACCAATTAAGGTGTTGTTTGCAATATTATCTAAGTGCCCTCTGTAACGCAACCAAGGACCAGCCATAGAAATATGGTCTGTTGTACATTTTCCGAATGCTTTAATCAACAAC
>NZ_DATGNO010000069.1:0-19622 GCF_035306705.1 Xanthomarina sp. | reverse complement strand
GTTTTAAACGTCCATCTGCTTCGGCATCTTCAATCATGGTTAAAGCCATTCTGTCTTTTACAGAATTTCCAGGATTAAAGGTTTCGTATTTTGCCAATACCAGACACGGCAAATCTTCTGTGAGCTTATTTAATTTAACCAAAGGGGTATTTCCTATAGTTTCTAAGATATTCTTTGCGTATTCCATTCTAAAAATTTTCAATTGCAAATGTAAGTTTTTGCCATGAACCTACCAAACGGCGGGCAGGTTCACCAATGTTTTTTTAAAGTTTCACAGAGTTGGACTGAGGAGCATGGAGATACACAGAGAGGTTTTTAATTAATCATGAAGAATTGAAAATGAGTCATGAGGATTTACTTTCTCGCGCAAATCTACCTACCTGCCAGTCGGACAGGCTAGTCGGCAGACAGGTCGCAAACCTACCTACCGGTATGTTGGGACACAAAGTTTTATGGCATGCTTCTACTGACCTAAGTGAGAACTTGATTGATATTTATCTGGGGTAGGTTGGTATTTACTTGCTATTTCATTGGGATCTCATTGGGATCTAATAAGGATCTCATTGAAGTCTATTACGGTATAAGCACGACATAACCACGACATAACCACGGTATAAGCACGACATACATTTTTAGAAATAATTTAGTATCTTTATAGTAGCGAGGGAGTTAACTCCGAATGAAATTGAAATTGAAGTTGAAGTTGAAATTGAAGTTGAAGTTGAAGTGAAGTTGATAATTGAGTACAAAGTATTAAGTAAAAAATTAGGGTTTGGAATTTTGATTTTGCCTACCTGTCGGCAGACAGGGAATTTGTTTAAGAGACATTGAGATAGAATTATTCATTTAAAAATAGAAGTTATGGCAAAGTATAAGAGTTTGTTTACCATTATTGGTACGATTGGCGGCGTTAATTTTTATCGGTTATTAGGCAAGCCCGTGAACCGTATTGCTGGGGGTGGTTTTACTAGAGAGGCTATTAAAACCAAAGCTAGTATGGTACGGGTTAGGGAGAATAATAGTGAGTTTGGAAATTGCTCGCATTTAAATAGGATTTTTAGAGAGGCTATTCGTCCGTTTTATCTTAAACATAAGTTTCCTTTATTTCATAGTCGGTTGATGACTTTGTTTACTGGTTTGAAAGCTTTGGATCCTGTGAGTAAACGTGGACAACGTCTAGTTTTTAGAGGGCTTGAATTGGATGAAGGGAAGCGAAGTCTTTTAAATTTTGCTTATACTCCAGAATGTAAACCTAAAACGGTATTACCTTTTGGTTTTGATATGGATTGGACTACTTACACATTAACGGTTCCGAATTTTCAAATGAAACGTGTTTCATTTATTTCAGGGGCTACGCATATTGCCTTGCAGTTTGGAGTTTTGGATTTTAATTTTAAGACTTTGGGTTATAAGTTGCATTTGGCAGATACTTTAATATTGCCTAAAGATTTTTCTGGGGATACTTTAAGTATGACTATTCAGAGTCTGCCAACAGGATTGGGCATGGAACTGGGGGTTTTTGGGATTCGATATTATCAGGAAGTTGATGGGGAGATGTATTTGTTGAGTGCAAAGAATGGTGTTGGGATTTCTGTTTTTTCAATTAAGAATTAAGTGCTTTATTTATCTCGCAAAGACGCTAAGGCGCAAAGCTGGTTTGCTTATATTTATAACAATAAATTGATTGTTTAAAAGCATTAGTGGATGCAGGCTTAATTGTTTTATACGGAGTTGCTTGAAGGTTCTAAAAACACCCACGATTATAGTCTAGGGTTGATATTAGCACTACTAGAGTTCCCTCGAGAGGACACGGATTGCTCTAATTAGGGACGTATTTAGACAAAAAGAGAATAGAAACTAGACTAATAGGACTAGGCTTTTATTAATCATGAAGAATTGAAAAGGAATCATGAGGTAAACTAATTATTTCAAAAAGCATTAAACATTTTGATACCAAGTTTCTTGCTACAAACCAATTATTATGAAACTAAAAAAGGACCTAAATATAAAATTTAAGTCCTTTTTAAAATGTTATTTGATATTATTTTAACGGTAACTATGATAAAATAGTATTAGTCATTTGCCTTATTATGGGCTTCCTGAATCTTTTTCTGCTCTGCAGGCGTAAATTGTGTTGGCCCAAGTTTAATAGTCAGATTATCTATCGTTCCTGTAAAATCGAAAGGCAGCATATAATCTTTTGCATTTATTTCTGTACGTGTATCTGTTCCTACATCAAATGTTTCGTCCATGACTTGGATGAAAGCAATAGAATTGGGTTGCGCGTGTGTATCCACAACTATGCCATCAACCTTTAACGTTCCGGTTCCTCCTTTTGCAACTCCAGGGCCATCGTACACATAATCATATACAAGGGTGTGTTTTCCTGCAGAAAGCAGTTCTTTCCCTGCCCAACGGTATTGCGCAAGCCCCAACATATTGTAATTGAAAACAGGAATACCCTTTAGAATATAAAATCCCCATCCACCAAAACGTCCTCCAGCTGTAGCGAGCATGCCATTACCTCCACCTGTTGGTACCGTTACCTCTGTTGTGATTGTGTACGATCTTCCTAAAATATTTGCAGCATTTGCATCGGGGATTCCAGGATTTACACCTTTATAACTAAACACGGTTTTACCTGTTGTTGCGCTCGGTCTTTGCTCCATGGAGCGTGCAAACTGACGGTTATCTAAAGGATATACATTATTCTTTGTGGCCTCTTGGTCAAAAAGAGCTTGCATTTCTTTGAGTTTCTTTGGGTTTTGTGCGGCAATATTATTGTTTTGAGAATAGTCTTCTTTCAAGTTGTACAATTCCCATTCGTATTGGTCGATTGGAGGAAACTCGGCATTTAATATCCACGGTCCATGAGGAGGCACTGTATTGGCATACCAGCCATCGCTGTAAATACCACGATTGGCAATCATTTCGAAATATTGTGTTTTGTGAGTTGATGGTGCTTTTGCATTTTCCTTTTTAAAGGTATAAACCATACTCGTACCCTGAATTGGTTTTTGCTGAATGCCATTAATCTCTTCAGGTTGCGCTACACCTGCAGCCTCCATAATAGTAGGCATGATGTCGATCATGTGGTGAAATTGCGTACGGATTCCTCCTATATCGTCAATATGACCTGGCCAAGAAATAGCCAAACCTTGACGCGTTCCACCAAAATGGGAAGCCACTTGCTTGGTATATTTAAAAGGCGTATCAAATGCCCAGGCCCAACCAACAGCCATGTGCGGATAGGTTTCCCGTGAGCCCCAAGCATCATATAACTTCAATTGCTCTACTACGGGAATTTCAAGAATGCCATTGAAAGATGCATATTGGTTGGGAGTTCCTAAAAGTGTCCCCTCTGGACTGGTTCCGTTATCCCCATGAATGTAAATGATTAAAGTGTTTTCTAACTCGCCCATATCTTCAACCTGTTGAATGACACGACCAATTTCGTCATCCGTATAAGCGGCAAACGCTGCAAATACTTCTGCTTGGCGGGCAAACATTTTTTTCTCATCCGCTGAAAGTGATTCCCATTGAGGAAGTTCCTTTGGCCAAGGGGTTAGTTGTGTATTGGCAGGAATGACCCCTAAACGTTTTTGATTTGCAAAAATTTGTTCTCTCATGACGTTCCATCCCATATCAAATTTGCCTTTGAATTTTTCCATCCATTCTTTTGGGGGTTGATGTGGGGAGTGCGTACCACCTGGCGCGTAATAAATAAAGAAGGGCTGATTTGGATCTGCAGATTGCAGCGCTTTCATTCTGCCAATGGCCTCATCGGCTAAATCTGTAGATAAGTTATAATCTGGTTTATCTATCCAAGGAAAAATTTGGGTGTGGTCTTGAAATAAATAAGGTGTGTATTGATCTGTTTCTCCACCTTGGAAGCCATAGAAATAATCAAATCCCATTCCTGATGGCCATTGATCGAATGGACCTGCCGCACCATAAGCAAACGAGGGCGTGTTATGGTTTTTACCAAACCAAGACGTGGCATAGCCATTTCCTTTTAAGATTTGTCCAATTGTTCCGTTGTCTGTCCCTATAATTGAATTGTAACCAGGATATCCTGTGGAAAGTTCCGTAATGACACCAAAGCCTACAGCGTGATGGTTACGACCAGTAAGCAAGGCCGCACGAGTTGGGGAACATAATGACGTTGAATTAAACTGTGTATAACACAGTCCGTTATCCGCAATACGATCTAAAGCTGGTGTTGGAATGACGCCTCCAAAAGTTCCGCTTACACCGTAACCTGCGTCGTCGGTCATAATTAATAATACGTTTGGAGCTTCTTTTTTGGGTACCACACGTGGTGGCCACCAGGTTTTTGATTCGGCGACAGTCTTCCCAACTTTACCTTTATCCACCGCTACTGGTGCTGGAATTTCTTTCCCACTAATAGTTGTTGTAGCATCTGCTGCTCCAGGGGTGCCCGTCGTTTCCACTTGCGCCTGTACAGTAATACCAATCAAAAAGACTGCTAAAAACAGTATTTTTATTGAAAATTTCGATAGATTTTTTTTCATAATATTTATACTGTTTTAGCTTATTGATTAACTGTGATTATTTTTTCACTATAGTTAAAGGTGGTTGTTTCCAGCTACCATCTAAGGCGGCTTCTTTAGGCCAATACAATCTCATAATAGTTACAAATGGGCCTTTAGGAGCAGGTAACCAATTGGCTACCTTCCCTTTTCCTGGAGATTCATTTTGAATATAAAGCGTAATACCACCATCCTTATCTTTTACAAAACTTGGAATCATTGGAGAATTTAATAAATAGCGATTGATAGGATTTTCAACTAATAAACTTTGCGGCATTTTATACATGGTTATAGACCAGAATGCATTTACAGGAGGTAATTGGCCTTCAGGAAAATGCAAGGTATATTTATTTGCACCATCTAATTTATTGCCATCAGCATCTACTCCATAATACGGATACATAGCTTCTTGCTTAGAATTTCCATAAATACCAAGAACTGCTGCTGCCATTCTATATAAATAATTATTTTTTAAGAAAGCTCTGGTTCCAAAGACATCTCCAGAAGTTACCTCTCCAGCATCCATTCTTTTTTTGAACCCTTCAAAATCAACAGTCCACGCATCTTTGATTCCTGCTTCGAAAGCTGTTTTAACTTCCGGAGAAAGTTTTGAGATATCAAAGTCCTTTCCTGCTCCAATTCCAATTTTAGCAAAGCGTTCCATTAATTTTACCTCCGTTGGATCCGTAGGGCAATATTGAAGAAGAAAATTTATAATTTGGAACATTTCTAAAGATGATTTTTGCAATTCAGGAGTTAGAGGCTGCATAAAATCAAGTACAGGCGCAGCAGTAGGCGTTGGTGTTTTTAAAAATGCCGATAATGTTTGTACTTTATAGCCTGCTTGAATTTTCTTCACATTATCAATATCCGCTGGATTAAAAAGTTGGGTTCGGTAAAGGATATTAATAAATTCAGTTTCCGATTTTATAACTTTATCGATGCCTTCAGGAGTTTCACCATTCCAGTTAGGTCCAGCTACCAGGTAATTACCCGCTTTATTTCCAGTAGCACGTGTTCCTACATAAGCAAAATTAAAAGTATAAGCATCAATAAACTGTACACTATAGTAACGATTTGCTTCAATTTCCGGCATAGAAAGCACTATGGGTTCTGCACGTAAATCTAACCCTAGAAATGAATATGGGGTGTCCGAGTTAGGTGTCTGAATAGCTGTGTCGGCAGGGGTATAGACATTCGCGATATTGGTTATATGATTCCAAGGGGCTTTAAATTCGGAATTTGTACTATCTACATAATAATCATGTTCAATTCGATAATTATCAACCATAGGATAGCCATAGATATAGGCTTCTTTTGCTATGGCTCGAATGGAGTCTATTGGCAACTGAATAGGTTCTGTTGTAGTTTCTTTTTTCTCTTTGTTTTGATTGCAAGAACATGCAAGTACAAGGACGAATAGTAAATAAAATGGTTTTTTCATGATTAGTGATTTATAGCTTGGTTTGGTATCTTTTCTTTAAAAATCTCTGAGGTTAAAATGAGCTTCGCGCCCTATTTTGCTTCGTGTTTTAGCTCTTTTAAAAGTTAATTTAATGATGTTTTGAAGTAAATTCCTATTGTGGTTTTTATTTGCGTTTCATTGGCAAGTCACATATCCAAAGGGTTAGCCCCATGAAATTAGTCTTTTCTACTGAATTAGAATGAGTTAACAAAGGTTTTTTTGAAAAGTTTTTTTTTGAATTATAGGAAGTCCCTGTACTACATGGACTATTTATCTTCGTTAGTTTGAAGACTTTCTACTCAAAGCGAATCGCTTTTACCGGAGAGATTTTAGTGATGATGTAGGATGGCAACAATAACATGACCAAGCACAGAACAAAGGTTCCCATGTTTAATGCCAGAATATAGCTTAAACTAATATAAACAGGAGCTTCGGTTACATAATACACATCTGGGTTTAAGGGGAAAAGTTTTAAATATTTTTGTGCGAACAACAAGCCTAAACCAATAACATTTCCCCAAATCAATCCGAGTGTGATGAGATAAGAGGCATTGTATAAAAATATTTTTCTTATGGCCCAATTATTAGAACCTAGGGCTTTTAAAATACCGATCATTTGTGTGCGTTCCAGAACTAAAACCAATAAAGCGGTTATCATATTGATTCCAGCTACCAAGATCATAATACCAATAATGGCATAAATATTTTTGACAAAAATCTTGATCCATTCGAAGATAGAGCCAAACTTTTGTTCTACAGTCACCACATTCAGTAAGGAAGGCGTATTTTGATATACCTGATTGAAGGTTTGGTTTAGCTTGCTATAATCCGTTACAAAAACCTCAAAATGTCCAGCTTCATTGCTTTCCCATTGGTTAAGTCGCTGTAAATGACGTAAATCTCCAAGCACATAAGTCTCATCAAAATCTTTAAAACCTGAACTATAAATCCCAACAATATTATAGGTAATCATGCTTGGTGGTTTGTTTGGATCGTCTTTTCTGAATAAAGCCGTAAAACTATCACCTAATTTAAAGCGCAATCTATTTGCTAAATATTGAGAAATTAAAACATCTTCGTTTCTTTCCTTGGAGTAATCCGGAAGTCTTCCTTCTACTAAAAAATCTTGAAAATATTTCCAATTAAAATCGGCTCCAACACCTTTTAAAATAATGGCTTCAAAATCTGTTTCCGTTCTAATAATTCCAAATTTGGTGGCAACCGCTTGAATACGTTCCACGCCTTTCACGGAATTAAATTCGGGATAAAAATCCTGATCCATGGATATGGGATTTCCACTTTCTTGGGAATTGTTGCTATCGAAATTAGAAATAATTATATCGCCATTAAAAGCCACGACTTTTTCGCGTATCTTTTGTTGAAGTCCAATTCCAGTAGCAATAGCAATCATCATTACAATAATTCCAATAGCAATAGCCGCAATACCAATTTTTATTATTGGTGCCGAAACACTACTTTTATACGCTTTACTATCAATAATGCGTTTGGCTATAAAATATTCGAATTTCAAATGATGCAATTAAAATTAATTCACTTCAAAAATACAGTTTTATTATTTGTTTTAATACTCATTTCCTGTGGAAACTTTTCGGGTTCTAAAAGTGAAAGTCAAGCTCTTCCTCTGGGAGAACGAGTTCCAAACTCTCAAATTCCGAAGAAAACTAATTCTATAATTGTTGGTGCCAATCAAACCGAAAACTATCTAACGTTATTAAACGGGAAACGTGTAGGAATTGTTGCCAATCAAACCAGTGTTATTTTTAAAAATTCAGCACAAACCAATTATACACATTTAGTAGATTCTTTAGTGGCCCTTAAAATAGATGTGAAAAAAGTATTTTCACCAGAGCATGGCTTTCGAGGCACTGTAGATGCTGGAGAATTAGTAGCTAGCGGAAAAGACATTAAAACGGGCTTGCCCATTATTTCACTTTACGGAAAAAATAAGAAAGCCTCTTTGGACGCTGTGAAGGACATTGATATTATGATTTTCGACATACAAGATGTTGGCGTTCGCTTTTACACGTATATCTCGACCTTGCATTATATGATGGAGACTTGTGCTGCAGCCAATATTCCCTTGCTTATTTTAGATAGGCCGAATCCAAACGGACATTATATTGATGGTCCAACCCTTGAAATAGAAAACAAGAGTTTTCTTGGGATGCACCCTATTCCCTTAGTTCATGGTTTGACTATAGGCGAATTTGCACAGATGTTAAATGGTGAGAAATGG
The DNA here is from genome assembly GCF_035306705.1 of Xanthomarina sp. GTDB lineage: Bacteria > Bacteroidota > Bacteroidia > Flavobacteriales > Flavobacteriaceae > Xanthomarina. The sequence continues at coordinate 11,347 of NZ_DATGNO010000069.1, read as the reverse complement.
TTAGAGAATGAAGTGCCATGCGACATAATTATTATTCCTGTAAAAAATTATACACATGATACTTTTTACAGTGTGCCTATTAGACCTTCACCCAATTTGCCTAACGATCAATCCATAAAACTATACCCAAGTTTAGGACTTTTTGAAGGAACAGACATCAATGCTGGTCGAGGAACGGAATTTCAGTTTCAACGTTATGGAGCGCCATTTTTAGATAAGCATGTATTCACTTTTAGCTATACACCCAAAGAAAACTTTGGTGCTAAAAACCCAAAACATAAAGATGTACTTTGTTATGGGGAAGATTTACAAAACGATCAACTACAGAGTGAAGTCTCGCTAAAATGGCTTATTAAAGCTTATAAAAACGCTACAGATAAGAGCAAGGTATTTAACACGGCTAACTTTACCAAACATGCAGGAACGGCCAAATTGCAACAACAAATTGAAGCCGGATTAAGCGAAAAAGAAATTAAAGCTACTTGGCAAAAAGATTTGGAAAGCTATAAAAAATTACGTGTCAACTATCTGATTTACCCTTAATCGTAAGGCAGACCGTTTGGTCTTAAGTTGTTTCTTCTGTAATCTGCTCGCGACTGAATGTTTTGGTTTCCAGAACGAATGTCTGTAATGTTGTAAGCCTTGGAATATGCTGGTTTATTACGTTCTAGAATGTTGTCTATTTTTTTGGTTCTTAAATGCTTCGCATCTAAATTCTCCTTTTCCTGTAAGGCAACTAAAGATTCCATACTTGTATAATCTAAATGTACTGGTTTGTTATCTTCCATACTAGCCAAATCCATAGCTGCTGGAAAATCCGTAATAATTTTGTTTTCGGCAAGATCCAGAATTGGAATAGTTCCTCCTGCCAAATAAATAGACGCGTTTAAAGGAGTTATCCCTCTAGAAATATCCATATCTATTGGTAACAATCTAGAAATTTTAAAAACTATGGTTTTTGTATAAATATAGGTGTCGTCGCGACCTTCTGTTTGAACCACTGCAAAGGTATAGTCGCCCATTGGCAAGCTATTTAAAGGAACTCTAATATCTTTTGTTATGTTGTTAATGGCAAAAGTTTTAAGGCCATCTGTACCAATAATTTCAATTCTATTAAGATCGAATTTACTTTCTAGATAAAGGGTATCTCCCGAAGTATTTAAGTGATGTTTTAGGTTTTCGGCTGTTTTATTTACATTTTTAAAAATTGCAGAATAAACAACATCCTGACTATAAGATGTATTTACAAAAACCACCATTAAAAACATAAACATTTTGAAATTAGGGGTCTTCTTCATAATGCTGTTATTTTGTTGAACAAATTCCTTTTTGCTATAATCAATCCTTTGTTGAACAAATCAAAAATACAACAATATGAAAAGCGAAGACAAAATCGATTTAGATATTCGATGAGGGAATTACTAAAATGGATAAAGCGCTTTACAAGGCACTAAACAACTAAATTTTAAGCCTTTAAACGGATGACCCTAATTGTTTAAACTGAAGAAATCATTAGGAAATGAATTGCCTAATCGTCTATTGCAACCATAGAAACATGCCCAAAAACATGGATAACAAAGAGGATTTTTTTTGGAGTTTGATCGACAACAATCACATGTTTTCCTTGAGATAATTTAGAAAGAGGGATTTTTACATCGGTTTCACTTATATAAACATCAATTTCCTTTTCATTCTCTGAGTTTAAAGAATATACATGCGAAATTTCGGAATTACTTCTTAACAATAACGTATCCTTGGATTTATTAAGCTCGTGAAACAAACTGCTAGCCAAAATATTTCTATTTTTTTCAAGTGTAGCAAAACTTGCTTGAGAAAAAGCAGTGTTAGTAAGGATTACGAGACTAAACGTTAATAAAATTGATTTCAAAAGGTCTTCTTTAAATTTATATGGCGGGCAAAATACAAAATAATAAACGCCCAGAAACCTGAGATATTATATTTCTTCTAGTATTTCCGAGTTTGGAAGCATGGTTGGTTTCTGATAATTTTGAAAAGGCTGTATTAATAGTTCCTTAATTTGACTGTTTTTAACTTCGTCTGGAAAAACATCTACCCCATAAACCAGTTTTTCTCTATCAAATTCCATGTACGTCCCAAAAAGTCTGTCCCAAATAGAAAATATATTTCCATAATTTGAATCTGTATAAGGCAATACGTAATGATGATGAATTTTGTGCATGTCTGGCGACACAAAGAAATAACTCATTATTTTATCCAATTTTTTAGGCATTTTAATATTGGCATGCGTTAATTGGGTGAAAATTACAGATAGCGATTGATACATAAATACAACGGCAATGGGTGTTCCAACAATAAAAACTCCCGCTAGCGTAAAAGTGAAACGAATAACACTTTCCAAAGGATGATGTCTATTTCCGGTGGTGGTATCTACATGATGGTCTGTATGATGAACGATATGAATCATCCATAACGGTTTTACTTTATGCTCTACATAATGCGCCAAATATGCTCCAAAAAAGTCTAGCAATAAAACGCCCAAAATAGCATATAACCAAAGTGGCATGTTTGGCAACCAATTAATGATCCCGAAATTATTGGCTTTTACCCAATCGGCTGAAAACAATAATACAAATGCCAATCCAAAATTTACAAGGATGGTCGTGGTGGTAAAAAAGAAGTTTGGCCACGCATGCTTCCACTTTTTATATGAAAACTTAAATAATGGGAAAGCCCCTTCCATGAGCCAAAATAAGGTAATTCCTCCAGCAAGTAATAAGCTTCTGTGAAGTGTTGGAATGGTTTCGAAATAATTAAAAATAGTTTCCAAGAGCAAAAATTTTGATTAAATATACTAAAAAGAATGGATTTTGAAATTTGGACTTGATGAGATTTTCAAATTCTTCAAGCCTATTAAATTCCATTGGACAAATAGCGTAGGTTTTCAATAGCATTTCAGGGATTTTTCGCAACAAAAAAGAATAAAGATTCCGTTAACGGGACATGATTGATTTCCAGTTTCTTTTTAGAATTTTTTAGGAAGTTTTATTTCTTCTAATGTTTATCTTTGATGCGTTTTGAAAGGTTTTCAATTTTGGATTTGAAATCCAAGGTTAGAGATTCAAAATAGCCCTAAAACCATAAAAACCATCTTAACACTAAAAGCCTTTGAATTTAAAAGACCTATTCGGAAAAGCTCTATTAGATTATCAAAACGATAATTATACAGAAGACCTCATTACGTCCACCAACATTTCGGACGAAGACGAACTCCCTCTTCCCTATCTTTTCAGGGACTTTAAAAACATGCCCAAACTGGAACAAAAAGCCTTGCAACTTTCTAAAGGAAAAGTCTTGGACGTGGGTTGCGGCGCAGGAAGTCATAGTTTGTATTTACAAGAAAACGGACTGGATACAAAAGCCATCGATATTTCTAAGGGCGCTATTGAAGTCGCAAAAAAACGTGGCGTTTTAAAAGCTGAATTGAAAGATATTTTAGATGAAACCGAAACTTTCGACACCATTTTATTGCTTATGAATGGCACAGGAATTTTTCAGGAACTTTCTCAAGTGGCTACCTATTTGAAACATTTAAAATCGCTTTTAAATCCAAAAGGGCAGATTTTGATTGATTCTTCAGACATTAAATATATGTACGAAGATGAAGATGGTGGCCTTTGGATAGATACCAATGCCAACTATTATGGGGAATTAGATTACTTTTTAAGCTATAAGAATGAAGATGAAGAACCTATGAAATGGTTGTATTTGGATTTTGAAAGCTTGGAGTTTGCTTGCCAAAGTGTAGGTTTAAACTGCGAAAAAGTAATGGATGGGGAGCATTTTGATTATTTGGCTAAACTCTTTTAAGCACTATTTCTCTGTGAACCTCTGCGAGAAAACTCTGCGTGTCTCTGCGTAATAACTATTTCACAGAGCTACACAGAAAGCCACAGAGAAATTATTATTGTACTTTTTCACACGAAGGTGTCAGGCAGGTGCACGAATAATTAATTAGTGATAATTCGTGAAACCCGCCTGCTCGCTCGTTCCTGTTCGGACGGGAATGATGGAGTCGGGCAGGTTCGTGTCAAAAAAAAATGTTATAATCTGAAAAATCCACAACTAAACAACAAAAATATTAACAACAAATACTTATTGTTTTACTCCTCCAATAAACGTCTGCTCCACTTTTGTGTTTGGAATGTTCTTTACATCGGTGGTCATTAGATCCTGATCGAGGATAATGAAATCGGCGAATTTTCCAACTTCAATACTTCCTTTTTCATCTTCTTCAAAATTGGCATAGGCTGCCCAAATAGTCATCCCCTTTAAAGTTTCTTCTCGTGTTAAACCATCCTGCATATTAAATCCGTTTTCTGGATAGCCTGCAACATCTTGTCTAGAAACTGCCGCATAAAAAGTTAAAAATGGACTGACTTGTTCTACTGGGAAATCGGTTCCAAGTGCCACTTTTCCACTGGCATTTAAAAGCGTTTTATAGGCATAAGCCCCTTTTATTCGTTCGGCGCCTAGTCTGTCTTCTGCCCAATACATATCGCTGGTAGCATGAGTTGGCTGCACAGAAGGAATGATGTTCTTATTTTTAAAAAACTCAAAATCGTTATCTGTAATAATTTGGGCATGTTCTACTCGCCAACGTCTATTGGTTTTTCCGTGTAAAGCCTTATCGTAAGTTTTTAAAACAAAACTATTTGCAGAATCTCCAATAGCATGTGTATTCATTTGAAAATTGGCTGCTTCAATTCGTTTAGCCAAAACTTCAAAATCCTCCAGGCCAATTACCATAGCGCCAAAATGATTTTCCTTATCGGAATACGGTGCTTTTAAAGCAGCTCCACGAGAACCTAAAGCGCCATCTGCATAAACTTTTACAGATTGCACATTTAGTCTGTCCGTTTTAATTTTACCTTTCGGTAAATAGTAATCCAAATTATCTTTAGAGTTTTCTATCATGGCATATACTCTCATTTGTAAATCTCCCGTTTGCTGTAAACTGTCTATGAGTTCGATAATATGTCTATCCAATCCAGCATCTGAAACGGTTGTTAAACCAAGAGCCGTACAAATATCTTGAGCATCCAATAAGGCATTTATTTGAAGTTTTCTATCTGGTTTCGGGAAAATATCATACACCAAGCCCATCGGATTATCGATTAAAACACCTGTTAACTCTCCATTTTCAAGAACTACTTCTCCGCCTTCTACTTTGGTGTTTTTTGTAATTTTAGCTAAATCCAAAGCTGCTTGATTGCACAACAAGGCATGACCATCAATTCGGGTTAATGCCACTGGTGTATCTGGAAATAAAGCATCTAACAATCTTTTATTTGGAAAATTCTTGTCTTCCCAATTGTTTTGATCCCAACCACGACCAATAATGAAATTGGTTTGTCGTTCATTTTGATAATCCAACACCCGTTTCATCACCTCATCAAAACTGGTTATTCCTCTTAGATCTACTTTTTGCAAATTCGTACCCAAACCGTAAAAATGACAATGTGCATCTATAAATCCAGGAAACACTGGCTTTCCTTGGGCATCAATAATCGTATCCGCTTCAAATTTGTTTTGTATCTCTTTTGAACTTCCTATTTGGAAAAACTTACCATCTTTTATAGCAAAAGCTTCAGCTTTATCGAAGTTTGTATTTACCGTATATACCTGGGCATTGATAACAATAGTATCGACTTGTTGCTTTTCTTTCTGACAAGAACATATAAGAATTAAAACGAAAATGGAAAGTAGTTTTTTCATAAGTATTGGTTGTGATTGACGGTTGGTAAATAGGAATTTGTCAATTTTATGAATGATGTATTTGGATTTTATTTTTACAAATATAAATTAATTGTGGCAAAACAACTCTATGGTCTTCTCGAGGACTTGAGAAAACACCCTTAATTATAAATTAGTATTGATTTGAATGATCTTTAGAGCTTTCTTTAGTGGACTTAAAACACCCCTGAAGATTGTTCTTTAATAAAATTAAACTCTCTTTAGAGCTACGCTCGGTAATTTCTAAACAAAATATATTTTAGGGGTGTTTACACGTCCCCTAGAAGATTTTAGAGGTGTTCTAAAATAACAAAAGCGCTCTGAATTAGAGCGCTTTTATTTATGATAAGATTTATTAAAAAGATTAGCTACACTGACCTTTATGGTTTGCCACGTCGTTACATCCCTGTCTGCCGACAGGCAGGCTCGCAATGAACTGTGCTTAAAAGTCAAACTTATAAGTAGCTCCTCCTAATATCTGAATGCTTTGTACCGGATAATTCAACCAACGTTGGTAGTTTTGATTCGCAATATTATTGGCTTTCACAAATACCGAAAGTCTATCGTTAATATGGTAGCCCACATGCGCATTGGCATCGAAATACCCATCTAATGTAGTTGAAGTAAAAGATATTGGTGGCAGGGTGCTTTCATAAACTTGGTCTTTACGTTCGCCAACATAAAACAAGCTTGCTCCTGCAAACCAGTTTCTGTCAATTTGGTAATCCATAAATAAGGAACCTGTGATGCTTGGTAAGTTCCATGCTTCACCTTCGTTGCCCGCACTGTAAGCAAAGAAATCTGCTTTAACACCTAATTTGAAATTTCGGTTCACATCCACACTTAGCTCTCCTCCTATGTTAAACGTTGAAATATCGTCATATACCACAGAAAACGAATTCCCGAATTGGTAATTTTTTTCTGGATTAATAAATACTATTTCGTTGTGTTTAAAAAGTGCTTTGTTTTTTTCAGAGAAATAAGCTCCTTTAATATCGTAACTCACGCTGTTAGATACTTTTCCTCTTAACCCCACATAACCATGGTATTGTTGATCTGTTGGTGTGATCAATAAAGTTGGAGATACAAATTTATTTTCTTCAACAAAATTCTCGTAGCTATTTTGAATCAGACCTCCTTTGATACCTCCATAAGCTATTAAAACCTCGTCCACTAAACGATAGGACGCTGTAATATTTGGATAGATATAAAACTTACTTTCACTCGCTTGTGTATCGTTTAAATAAAATAACGAAACACCTAAATCCAAGGTTAAATCGTCTTGAGTATATCTATACGTTGGTGCCAACCCAATATTAAAGTTTCCATATTTATTTTCGGCATCTAAACCATAATATCTATCGAAAGAACCTCCAAGGAAATCGATCATCACTTTAGTTGAAATCTTTATATCCGCAACTGGAATGTCGGCTGAGACATCGGCTGAAAATCTATTTTCTCCCGAGCCATAATCGTCTCCAAAGTGTCTAAACATAACATTTGCCTTTTTAACATACGAGTCTTGAAATACGATGTCTCCTCCTAGGTTTCCTCCATAAAAAGCATGACTAACCCCTAAATGTGCTTCAGGTGAGGTTTCGTTGTAATATGGTTGTGGTAAACCATACCAATTAAAAACCTGATGCTTAAATCCGCCCTCTACATTCCAACTTAAATCTCTTTCTATTCTTGAGAAATTGACATTTAATTTGGTGTCGTAAAAATAATCGTCCAATAACACATCGTCAATGCCTCCTTGCGAAGAATGATGAGACAAATAGCCTCCAACGTTATCTGTCTTGCTCAGCTCGTGGTTTAAATAAACTTCTCCTAAAATGGTGGTGTAACTTCCAAAACCAAGCGATGCATAATTATCGTAAAACTTTGTTGGTTTCTCTTTATCTAAAACAGCTGCTTTTCCTTTGGCTGGCGTAAAGGTTGAGGCTACTGGGAAGGAGAATATATTATATTCAATTTCCTTTTTAGCTGTGGTTTCATCATCGGCTAAATTTGGGATTTCCTTTACTTTAAATGCATCTGAAATGGTTGGAGTATATGGTTTTATTACCTGAATAACATCGGTTTTTAAAGTGTCGCTTCCTCTTTCTTGAGCCCAAATGGAACCAACTTGTAAACTAATAAGTAAAAGGATGATTTTATGAATGTGCTTTCGCATAGATTATGTGTTTATTTACGATTGACGATTTCTGATTTTTGACGCGCCCGAACGTGACTTTTCGGTACGGGCAGGTTTGTGATTATTTAAAACTGAGAACTAAATCAATCCTCATCATCCTCTGGTAAAATGGAGGCGTTGGTCTTGGCTTGTTCAATTCTAATTTTACTTAAATCTTCTTGTGCTTGAGTCACCACTTCACTAAATTCTTTAAAGTTTTCTATCACGCTTTCTAGAATATAAGTGGCTTGAAAGGCATCTTCCAATTGGTAATAGTTTTTGGCCATAAGCACCAAACCTTTAGCACTAAAATATTTATAACTGGAATAATCTTTAGCTAAACGTTGAACCGTTTCATTGGATGCTTCATAATTACCGGCTCTATTTTTATAATAGGCATTGTAATACAAGGCTTCTGCAGCAGCTTCTCCTGTGGCCGTTTTTTCAACTTCGGCATAAGCGATTTTTGCGCGTTCTTCGTTTTTGGTTTTTATGGCGGAACGTGCAATAATAAGATTGGCATCACTCTTTATTCTTGCATCAATTACTCCTTGATTTAGTACCTTTTCGGCATAAGCAACAGCTTCAGCATATTTATTTAACTGATAGTTGGCTTTCATTAAATTGGATTGTGCAAAAATAACATTCTGTGGAAAGCTAGCTTCTTGCTCCAAACGTTTTAACACAGGAATGGCCTGAATCCAATCTTTCTTTTCCAAATAAATTTGAGAAACTTTAGACAAGGATTCCTCAGTAAATTCGCTTGGAGGTGCATCTGCAACATATTGATAATGTGGCGCAGCATTTTCTTTCAATCCTTTTTTATCATACAATTGTGCCACATAAAAATGGGCCTTTAAATTATTTAAGCCTTTTGGAAACTGGGTTAAGTAACTATTAAATTGCTTGATAGCATCGTCGGTTTTGTTTTCTATATATTTCTTTTCGGCAGATTCGTAGGTAGTATTGTCCAAATCGGCATCGGTAACTTCTACATAATCCAAGGTTCTTACCCAAGTGGCATAATCGTTTACACGTCCTAAATCGATATAAATCAATCGTGCGGTGGCAACTGCCTGATTGGCCTCTGGAGTTCCCGGATACTCCTTGGCAACTGCTTTAAAAGTATTTAAAGCTTGTTCGTTATCACTTTTGTTATAATGAATCAAGCCTTGACGTAACAGAGATCTTGGCACAAATGTGCTCATTCTGTAATCCGCCTGAAGTCTGGAATACATCTTTAAAGCCTTGACATCTTCATTGGCTTTTACATATGAATTTCCTAGCTCAAACATGGCGTCGTCACGCAAGGTAGAATTTGGGTATTTCTGAATAAAAGCTTCTAATTCCGTAATTTTTTTCGAAGCTTTTCCTTCATAGCCATAACTTATTGCTTGTTGAAAGAACGCATAATCCGAATCTATTTTATTGATTTTTATAGCTTCGTCATAAGCCTGGATGGCCTCGGCATATTGACTTGATACAAAATGTGCATCACCAAGACGTAAATAAGCATCGTTTAAACGAATGGCATCATTTGGTTGCTTAGCAATAAACTGTTTGTAATTTTGAATGGCTTGTGGATAATTTTTCTGTTTAAAATAGGTGTACGCCAAGTTGTAAGTAATGTTTTTATTTTCAGGAGTTGTTGAAGCATTTGCTTCCTGCTGAAACTGCTTAAAACCAATTAATGCTTCACCATAATTTGATAAGGTATAATTTGTTTCAGCCTTCCAAAAAGTAGCTCTTGTAGTAAACTTAGCGTCCCTTGGTTCTTTTAACGAGTTGGAAAACATGTTCAAAGCTTCTTGATAATTCGCTTCGTCATACAATTCCAATCCTCGATAAAAAGTCACTTTTTGATAAGCTACCTTGTTCTCAAAACTGTTTTTTCCTTTTAATAAGTTTAAAGCTTCCTGATAATTTTTAGACGTAATGTAAGAATCTATCAACAGTGTTTCTATTTCCTCTTTATAAGCTGTGTTTGGATATTTGGTTAAATAACTAGTCAACACTTGTGGAGCCGACTGATAAGGATTTCCAATCTCGTAACTAATTTTCGCGTAATTCAACCAAGCATCCTCTTGGATCTTCAGATCGAAATCCATTTGTGAGGCATTTCTAAAAGCATTGAGTGCTTCCAGTTTTTTTCCAGATTCCACATAACTCTCCCCTAAATGATAATATGCGTTTTGAGCTACCGGATTATTTCCGCCAATTATTTTATTAAATTCTGAAATAGCACTTTCATAATTCCCTTCCTTATAGTGTGCATAACCCAATTGGTAGTAATCTGTGTTATTCCATTTACCTTGTCTGCCTTTATATTCGGTTAAATACGGAATGGCTTCAGCATATTTTTCAAGGTTGAAATAACTTTCACCTATAATTTTATTGAGTTCAGAAACCTCATTTCTATCACTATTTGGAATTTGTTCTTTTGCCAATTTGATGGCTTCTTGAAATTTCCCCAATTTAAAATTTAAATCTGCTTGATAATAAGACAGTTTTTCACGGTATTTTTCGTTGTCGCTAACCTGATCAAAATATTGATTGGCTTGTTTATAATCATCACTTTCATAAGCCATAAAACCAATATAGTATTTGGCTTGCGATCCATACTTCTGAGAATTTTCGACACGCGTTAGATACTTTCTGGCATCTTTAAAGTTTTTGGTTGAAAAAGCCACATACCCATTATTGAAATTGAATTTTTCACGTTCATTTTGGGCCAAGGAACTTTCATCTACCTTATCGTACCATTTTTTGGCATAAGCAAATTTTCCATTATTAAAATAATATTCAGCAACATCTACATAAGCCGTATTTCTTTTTGTGCTTGTAGGATAATCGTTTACAAAATTCTCCATTAATTGGTCGGCATTTCGCTGATTTAAGCGCACCGCACAATTGGCAATGTAGAAAGCACAATCTGATTGCAAAACTTCCGTTTCGGCTGTTTTTTGAATTTGTGTGAATAAGGATTGCGCAGCAGCATATTGCTGATTGTCGTACAAAGTCAAGGCTTTTTGATAGTCGGCCAAATGATTGGTATAAATGGCAGATTCCTGACTGAAAACATTTAAGTTCATGCTAAAAGCAATAAATAAAATTAGTATTTTATGGATACTCATAGAGGCGTTTTTTCAATTAAAATCAAAGATAATTCAATCTTAATTTTATAACGTTAGAATTATGTTATAATTATAAACAGTCTTGTAAATATTGTACTTTGTAAAGAGTTTGTGCGTTTTCTTATGGAATTACATGTGAATTTTTGTTAAAAAATTTTAATTTCAAATTCTTCATTTTATTTTTCCAATCCCCCTTTAATTGTTTACTTTGTGGAGGTAATTATAATGACGCTAATAAACAACTATGCAAAACGTACTTTAT
>NZ_DATGNO010000068.1:0-23746 GCF_035306705.1 Xanthomarina sp. | reverse complement strand
TTAGCTATTCAACATTACAGGCATTACAAGCATGGTTACTTGTTCGCCTTCATCCAAACCATCGATAGGAGTTAAGATTCCTGCTCTGTTTGGTAAGCTCATTTCAAGTTGTACTTCGTCTGAAGTTAGGTTGTTCAACATCTCGGTTAAGAAACGCGAGTTAAACCCAATTTGCATATCGTCTCCTTGATAATCGCAAGTTAAACGCTCTTCTGCTTTGTTGCTATAATCGATATCTTCTGCTGAAATATTTAATTCTGCTCCAGCAATTTTCAATCGTATTTGATGTGTTGTTTTGTTAGAGAAAATACTAACACGACGCACAGAATTTAAAAACTGTGTTCTGTCTATAACCAATCTGTTTGGATTCTCTTTTGGAATAACCGCTTCGTAATTAGGATATTTTCCATCAATTAAACGACAGATTAAAATGGTGTTTTCAAAAGTGAATTTCGCATTGGAATCGTTGTATTCAATGGTTACATTATCATCACTAGCAGCTAAAATACCTTTTAAAAGATTTAAAGGTTTTTTAGGCATGATGAATTCAGCCGTTTGATTGGCCTGAACATCCTCTCTAGAATATTTAACCAATTTATGGGCATCTGTAGCCACAAAGGTTAGTCCTTCTGTAGAAAACTGAAAAAACACCCCACTCATTACTGGACGTAAATCGTCGTTTCCAGCGGCAAAAATTGTTTTGCTAATAGCTGTCGCTAAAACATCTCCAACGATGGTAATTGACGTGGCATCTTCCAAAGAAACCGCTTTTGGAAATTCGTTTCCATCCGCATAAGCCAACGCGTATTTTCCATGGTTAGAGCTAATTTCTATGGTGTTGTTTTCTTCAACCACAAAAGTTAAAGGTTGTTCTGGAAACGTTTTTAAAGTTTCTAACAGCAAACGGGCTGGAACAGCAATATTTCCGCTGTTATCGCTTTCTACTTCCAATTTTGCAGACATGGTTGTCTCTAAATCACTCGCAGAAATTATAAGTTCTGAATTGTTTAATTCGAAAAGGAAATTATCTAAAATTGGTAAGGTATTCGAGTTGTTGATAACGCCTCCAAGAACTTGTAGCTGTTTTAGTAAATAGGTACTTGATACTATAAATTTCATGTATATTAAATACGTTTTATGTTCGTTTAATTACTATTACAAATATATCGCATAGCGATTAATATAGGAAACAAACTTATTAACAAAGCATTCCCTTGAAAAAGGGAATCTCTTCAAGAGATTTTGAACTTATCTCGCGTATTTTTTCTTTCTATAAAAGTTAAAAATAAACCCGAAAACACCCAATATCACTAAGGGTAACAAAATATTTATCAATTGCCATTTGGTTTTTTCTGAAGCCACTTTTTTGTAATCCAAAAACGACACTTCAACTTCTTTGGAACGAATGTTTATAAGTCCGTTATCGTCTAAAAGGTAATTTACGGCATTCAGCAAAAATTCTTTATTGCCATAGACCTGTCCAGAGCTTCGATCGAAACCTAATTGAATAGGGCCATTTTTGCCCAATTCATTTTTAATAACATCACCATCTGCAACTACAATCATCTTGGTGGGTTTGCTTTTGTTTCTTTCTTTTTCAAGAGGAAAAGGTTTGACTCGATTGTTATAAACCGAAGTAAATTCGCCTTCCAGCAAAACAGCTAAGGTTTGGTATGAGTTTTTGTACAATTCTGGATCTGGTTCCTCTGCAGTCATTTCCAAACTAATTTCCCTGGGCGTGCCATCTATTTTGGAAAGGATCGAACTTCTAAGTAAAATGGTTTTTTTAATGTCGTTCTTTAAGGTGTCTATCTGATTGGCAAAATCGAATTTCACCAAATTTAAATTATTAACAATAGGATGCTGTCCTTCCGGATTAACCAATGGCGAATAATACCAAGGAAACTGTTGAAAACGTGCTTCGCTACCTTCGCCAATAGCCAAAGTAATAGGCGCCGAGTAGAGGTCGTTTACCAACACATGGTTTATTCTTATTCCATATTTAAAAAAGAAATCGGTTAGATTTAAATCCCTTGCAACGGCTACACTTTTGCCCGTATTGTAAAGACTGTCCTTTTCCATGGCCACAGCATCGATTAACCAAAGACTTTTACCTCCAGACATGGTGAATTGGTCCAAAACCAACTTTTCCTCTTCGGTGAAAGCTTCGGTAGGCTTTGCAGAAACAATTAAGTCGAAAGTTTTTAGTTGATCTAGCGTTCTTTGAGGATTGCTAGCCACACTATCCAAAGTGAAAGGCGCCAGATTGTAATATTCTGAAATTGTTTTTAGAAAATCCTCAATATATCGTCCTTTCAATTCGCCATTGCCAATAAGAAAAGCTATTTTTTTATTTCTAGGGTTTACCAATTTACTAAAACCATCAGCAAAAGCATATTCCAAATGCTGCACAGAATGGTTGATTAATTCTTGTTGCGTGGCTCCAATTTTATTTTTCACTAATGGGATCTTCACCGTTACATCGTTATAACTAGCTAAGGCCCAAGGAAAAATAACCGCTTGACTGCTTTTGCCATTTTCTTCTACACTCAACTGCATGGGTGTTAAACCACGATTGTTGAGCTGTTGGATGTTTGCTTCTCTGTTTGCTTCATCTGCCAGCGGATTTATAAAATGAAAAACAATGTTTTTATTATGGGCAGAAAACTCTTCTAAAATTTGCTTTGTTTCTAATTGCAGGCGTCTAAATTCTGAAGGAAAGTCTTCGCCTTCCAAAAACACATCCACAATAATAGGCGAGTCCACATCGTCTATAATGCCTAAAGCGGCCGGGCTTATGGTATAGCGTTTGTCTGAAGTTAAATCGAAACGCTCATAGTAATTACTACTTATCACGTTTAAAGCCAACAAACCAATTGCTAAAGCCATTAACACGGTTGCTTCTTTTTTCTGAATGCCTTTGGTTGTAATGCGTTTGCTAGTAAGGTATACAAAGAATAAAGTGATGCTAATAAAGTACACAATATCGTGGGTATCCAAAACCCCACGGCTCATACTTTTATAATGCGCATTCATTCCTAATTGTTCCACAAACGAACTGGAAAGCATGTCTGCAATCCCTTCAAAACCAATATAAAATATAATGGAAATAAAAACAGCAGCTATAAAAGCAACAATTTGATTGTCGGATAATGTCGAGGTAAAAACTCCAATGGCTGTATAAGCTGCCACTAAAAACAACAAGCCAAAATAAGAACCTAAGGTACTACCAATATCGATATTTCCTATGGGATTTCCTAATTGATATACGGTATAAACGTATAAAAGCGTAGGAAGTAAGGCTATTAGAATTAGGATAAAAGCTCCAAAGTACTTCCCTAAAACAATGTTGAATAAACTAATGGGTTTGGTAACCAAAAGTTCCAAAGTACCTTGTTTTTTCTCGTCGCTAAAACTACGCATGGTAACAGCTGGAATCAAGAAGATTAACACCCAAGGTGCTAAAAGAAAAAACGAGGATAAATCGGCAAAACCATTATCCAAAATATTGAATTCGCCTTTAAAAAGCCATAAAATCAATCCATTTAATAAAAGAAAAAGAGCGATAACCAAGTAACCAATTGGCGAGGCAAAAAATGAGTTTATTTCTTTTCTTAAGATAGCAAACATGTGTTTTGGGTAATTGTTATTAGTTAATTATTGATTGTTTATGTTTTTTAACCACGAACCTATCTGCCGACAGGCAGGCGCACGAATATATCATTTTATTTATTGAACTGAACTCTAAACTCTGAATTCACTTAAGCGAAGCCACCTTGTCCACACTCCAGGCTTCTGGCTTGTTATTGAAAAGCGGTTTTGTTTTGCTCCATACGTTTTTAAACAGTTCCGAATGTCTGTAAGCTTCTAAATCGGCTTCCGTATTCCAATAGCTGTAAGTGAAAAATATGTTCGTATTCGTTTTATCTCTATATAATTCTAAAAAACGGCAACCTTCAAAATTTCGTATCTTTTCTTTGTTTAAATCAAAGTTCGCAAGAAATTCAGGGATGTGTTTTTCATGGAAGCTTAATTTTACAATTCGTACAAACATTGGCTTTTCAGTTTTATTCATTTATAAATTTTACACTAATCGCATCCATTACATCCAGACCTAATAGGGTAGAAGCGCTTCCAGAGGTTTTGCTATTGCTTTTATATACGGCAATTTCCAAATAATTGGAGGAATTAAAAACCACTAGTTTTTTTCCTTCGTCGTTTCTTTTTTCAATGGGCGTTTCAAAATTAACCACATCGCTGTATTTTGAATATATTATTCTGAATATATAGTGTCTGGCAGAAATTTCAAACTCGCGACCTTTTTGAATTTTGGTAAAAAAATCTTTTTTAATATTGGTAATTACATTCCCATAATTATCCACATAAATAACGCTTCCCACAATTTGTGTTTCCTCGTCGTTTACGTAAGGAATTAGATTTGTTATTGGTTTAATGGATTCTATGTTTTTTCCAATAACATCTAGGGTTCCTCCACGAGCAATGTGGCAGGCTACTTTTACAAAAACGTCTAGAGCCGGGAATTTGGTTTCAATATGATCGTGGATATTGATTTCTACAATTTTTTCAGGACTTATATCGGCACAAATCATGCTCATAATCCCGTTGTTTGCACAAATAAAATAATGATCGTCTAGACTAATAGCAATGTGCTTATTTTCTTCGTTTATTTCAGAATCTATACCAATAATATGGATGGTTCCTTTAGGAAAACTGCTATAGGCATTTTGGATAATATAAGCAGCTTCTGGAATGTTAAAAGGAGATACAGAATGAGAGATATCAACAATTTTCACATCTGGTAATTCACTGTAAATTGCTCCTTTAACTGCGCCAGCAAAGTGATCTTTCTCTCCAAAATCTGTTGTTAAGGTTATAATGGGCATGAAATAATTGTTGATAGTTTTTTAACTGAACTCACATTAAAATTATGTAGCTTTGTTTAAGCACAAATCTAATAAATCTTAATTGATAATTTTCATTAAATCACATAGCTTTTGAACGAAATCATAATCGAACTTGAAGAAGTTTCTCCAAAAGAGTTTTTTGGAGCACAAAACGCCAATATAGAACTATTAAAAAAATATTTTCCAAAACTTAAAATTGTAGCAAGAGGCTCGAGAATAAAGGCTTATGGCGACGAGGATCTTCTAGAGGAATTCGATAGGCGATTTAATATGATCATGGAGCACTATATAAAATATAACAAACTAGATGAAAATGTTATAGAGCGCATCCTGACAAGTCAGAGCAAAGACGATTATGAAACTAGTGCCGCTAGTGGAGAGACCATTGTTCACGGTGTTAACGGACGTTTAATAAAAGCACAAACGGCCAACCAACGCAAATTGGTTGAGCTTATGCGTAAAAACGATATGGTTTTTGCCATAGGTCCCGCTGGAACAGGGAAAACCTATACAGGAGTTGCTCTAGCTGTTCAAGCATTAAAAAACAAAGAAGTTAAACGCATCATCTTAACCCGGCCAGCTGTAGAAGCTGGTGAGAATTTAGGATTCCTTCCAGGAGATTTAAAAGAAAAATTAGATCCGTATATGCAACCGTTATACGATGCGTTACGCGATATGATTCCTCCCGAAAAATTAGTGCAATATATTGAAAACGGAACCATACAGATTGCGCCATTGGCTTTTATGCGTGGAAGAACGCTAGATCATGCCTTTGTTATTTTAGATGAAGGACAAAATACAACGCATGCCCAAATGAAAATGTTTTTAACCAGAATGGGTAAGAATGCCAAGTTTTTATTAACGGGAGATCCAGGGCAAGTGGATTTGCCTAGAAGAACCATTTCAGGTTTAAAAGAAGCTTTGCTGATTTTGAAAAATGTGGAAGGTGTGGGAATGGTGTTTTTAGATGATAAAGATGTGATTCGCCATAAATTGGTTAAAAAGGTTATTGAAGCTTATAGGAGTATTGAATCCGAACCATAGGGGTCGGTCGCGACCGACCCGGACTTATTTAGGTCTTTTTTTTATTTGTTAATCAGTTGATTAGGTGTGTTGTAGGTGACTTTCCTTATAATTCTATAAACATTGCCATTAATCGTATAACTTTATTTATTTTATGTTATGGACATTTGTAGGGTAATCATAAAACAAATAACATGAATAAATTATTTTTAGTTATCGTCATATTAAGTTTTAGTCCCATGTTTGCTCAGCAGACCGATGTGGAGTTCACTCCAAATAACTCTTGGTTGAAAGCCGGGTTAACAGCGGGAATTCCAGTAGGAGATGCCAGTGATGTATCTTCATTCAATTTAGGTTTAGATTTGAGAGGACAATATTTGTTCAATCCAAACATAGCGGTTGGTATTGCTTCTGGATATAGCCATTTTTTCGGAAAAGATAATTTTGACGATTTTGGAGTCGTGCCGCTTGCCGGATTCTTTCGTTATTATTTTACACCAAACGGATTGTTTTTCGGTGGAGATGTGGGGTATGGATTTTTAACAAACATAGACAACAATCAAGGAGGTTTATATGTTAATCCACAAATTGGTTATCATAACAGAGATTGGAATATCTATGCTTTTTATCAAAACACTTTTGCAGAAAACGATGTGGATATACAAAATGTAGGAGTAGGTGTTACTTATAATATCCGTTTCAAATAAATTACAATAAAATTAAGGATGTTAAAAAAGGAGAAATATTTATTTCTCCTTTTTTTATTTAGATTTGCTTGGCGCTTGTAAACAAATTACATTTGCAAAACAACTAAGAGACTACTTCTAATGAACACCATAACAGATACCAATTTCAATTTTCCAAATCAGAAAAGCGTTTATAAAGGCAAAGTAAGAGAGGTTTATAATATCGATAATAACTTATTGGTAATGGTTGCAACAGACAGGCTTTCGGCTTTTGATGTTGTCATGCCAAAAGGAATTCCATACAAAGGACAAATCTTGAATCAGATAGCTACCAAAATGATGAAAGCTACGGAAGATTTGGTGCCAAATTGGCTTATAGCTACCCCAGATCCGAATGTGGCCGTCGGGCATTTATGCGACACGTTTAAAGTAGAAATGGTGATACGTGGTTATATGTCTGGTCATGCTGCCAGAGAATACAAAGTTGGAAAACGAATGCTTTGTGGTGTGGCAATGCCGGAAGGGATGAAGGAGAATGATAAATTTCCTCATCCAATTATAACGCCAGCTACTAAAGCTGAGATGGGCGACCATGACGAAGATATCTCCAGAGAAGACATTATAAAAAAAGGGATTGTTGCTGAAGCCGATTATATCGTGCTTGAAGATTACACCCGAAAACTGTTCCAGAGAGGTTCAGAAATTGCGGCGTCTAGAGGTTTGATTTTGGTAGATACCAAATACGAATTTGGTAAAACAAAGGAAGGTAAAATTGTACTGGTCGACGAAATCCACACGCCAGATTCTTCTCGTTATTTTTATGCGGATGGTTATCAAGAACGTCAAGATAAAGGGGAAGCCCAAAAGCAGCTCTCTAAAGAATTTGTGCGTCAATGGTTAATTGCCAATAATTTTCAAGGCTTGGAAGGACAAACTGTTCCAGAAATGTCTGATGCATATATTGCTACAGTTAGCGAACGCTATATTGAATTATATGAAAACATTACAGGCGAAACTTTTGTGAAAGCCGATTTATCCAATATTCAGAATAGAATTGAAGAGAATGTTTTAGCCTATTTGAAAAAATAGTCAAGCATTTTATTCTAATTTCACAGGTTTTTACTAGATTATCAAAAAGGAACACAGCCTAAATTCGTGCGTATTTCGCATTTCTTTGTTACTTTTAGTGCCACGACATTTGTTATATGGAACAACTCAACCAACTCATTTCCGATTTCGCTTCTTACGCTTGGGGACTGCCCTTGTTAATTTTATTAATTGGAGGAGGTTTGTATTTGTTAATCCTTTCCCGGTTTTTACCTTTTAGATATTTAGGTCATGCGTTTCAAGTATTGCGTGGCAAATACGATAATCCAAACGACTCTGGTGAAATAAGCCATTTTCAGGCTTTAACCACCGCTTTATCGTCAACCATTGGTATGGGGAATATTGCTGGGGTGGCCGTTGCTATTTCCATAGGGGGACCTGGAGCCGTGTTTTGGATGTGGGTTAGTGCCGTTATTGGCATGAGTACCAAATTCTTTACCTCCACTTTAGCCATTATGTATCGTGGGAAAGACAGTCATGGAAAGATCCAAGGCGGTCCGATGTATTTTATTATGGAAGGTTTGGGTAAAAAGTGGAAACCGCTGGCTGTGTTTTTTAGTTTATGTGGTTTGGTTGGTGCCTTACCAGTTTTTAATGTGAATCAATTGACCCAAGCTATCAACGATATTTTGTTAGTACCAAATGGTGTAGAGGTCGGTTTTAATACCAATCTCATCATAGGTGTTGTTCTGGTAATTATAACGTCCATAGTTATTCTAGGAGGGTTAAACAGAATCAGTAAGGTGGCATCTAAAATGGTTCCTGGCATGGTTTTGCTTTATTTCGTTCTGGTCTTGTTCATATTGATAATCAATTATGAGGTTGTACCTAAATACTTCCTGATGATTTTTACCGATGCCTTTGCCGCCAATAATTTTAAGGGAGATTCCTTTTTAGGAGGTGTTGTAGGAGGTTTGATTCTATTAGGAATTAGACGTGGTGCTTTTTCAAACGAAGCTGGTATTGGTACTGCTCCCATGGCGCATGGGGCAGCAAAAACTAACGAGCCTGTTCGTGAAGGTTTGGTAGCCATGTTGGGTCCGGCCATAGATACACTTGTGGTTTGTACCTTAACTGCTTTGGCCATTTTGGTTACTGGGGTTTGGCAAACTTCAGATGCGAATGGGGTGAGTTTAACAGCTTCGGCTTTTGCCATTGCCATGCCTGGAGTAGGGAAGTACCTCTTGTTGATTTGTATTGCGGTTTTTAGTATTTCGTCTTTATTTTCATATTCTTATTATGGAACTAAATGTATGTCCTTTTTATTTGGGGCCGACAATATGTACTATTACAACTACTTATATATAGCCAGTATTATAATGGGGGCCACCACTTCTTTGGCTCTAATGATTAATTTAATTGATGGTTTTTTTGCCCTCATGGCCATTCCAACCATGACAGCCACTTTAATTATGGCTCCACGCGTTGTTAAAGAATTTAAAGCTTATAAAAAACGAACGTTCAAATAATAAAAAAGCCACAATTTAAGTTGTGGCTTTTTTATTGAACGAATCATTTTAATTAGTTTTTCTTCAATAATATTTTTTCGTTAGTAAACTGAAATGCTTCATCTAAAAATGCCATCATTAATGGCCAATCGGCATTGGTTTCATAATTGTTTTTGTAGTACTTTTTTGTTGTAATTTTTAACTGATTTCCTTCAATTGAAGCCGTACTTATAAAAGATCCTGTCTTATTATCTACAGATTTGTTTAACTTATCTAAGCCAGAAATCGAGTACCCATCAGGAATATTAAATGTAATATGATAGCTGTAACTTCTTGCATAATTCATATGTATATTTTCAATGCGTTTACGTTCTTCATCTGATAAATCTATCTGACCTCCAATTAGTTTTCCTATTTCCATAATGTAATTAGGACCTGCTTTTTTTATAAAAGCATCGGTTGTATTAAAGCTTTCATCATAAGTGAAATAAGTGTCAAAACCATAGCGTCCAGTTTCTTTAATTTCAAAAGTATAGTCTTTAACATCTTGAATATCTAGTTCAGATTCAATACTTTTCTTTAAACTTTCTGTTTGTTTCTCACGCATTTTTGTCACTAAGGCAGCAAGTTCTTTTCTTGTCTTTTCTTTTAATTTTTTACTTCTAATTTGTTCCACAAATGGCTCAGTACCATATTTTTGATAATCTTCATCCACATAATCCTTAAAAATAAGTTTATTAAATTGATGATCTGATTTTTCATAGCCTTTATATTTATTACTTCCTTGGTAATTAAAACCTGAAAAATCCTCGTTTAAGGTTATTGTTAATTCTTTAAAAGATTCATTTTGATCGTAAGTGGATTGTGGTAATTTTCCAACGGAAATTTGATCCAATCGTTTTTTGCTAGCCGAAAGTTCGTAAACATCGGTTCCTTCTAATAAATAATTAAACTGATTAACATCGGAATGAATTTTAAAATAATCTAAATAAACAGGTGGACTCGTGTTTACTTTTATAAGAATATTAGCATTTTTCTGAATTAAAAGTTCTTCCAAATCTCCATCGTAGCGCTTTTTACCAACTATTACATCATAATCATATTTAAAATCATATAAAAAGGCCATAAAGTGTCTTACAAAATATTGCTCATTTCTAAACAGGTGAGGGTTGGTTTTGGTAGCAATAAATGGGGTCGTTAAAATATCTGCTTCATTTACAATAATGGCTTCAACATACTGCGTTAAAAACTGGTGCCGCGCAAAATAATAAACAGCAATTACTTTTTCTCGTTCGTTTTTAAATTCGTTCTCTTTTATAAAACGTTCTATTGAGCCTAAATCTCCAAGGGGAGTGTACTTTTCATAATAGTCCAATACCTCTTCTTTAGATACGGTTTGTTTTACAATTTCCTCTTTGGCTGGAAGAAAGGCTAAGGCACGATCCTCAAATTTTCCAGATCTTGCAAAATAAACTTGAAACTTATAAGTTGGTAGTTCTACCAACGGATAAAACCAACGTTCGTATTTATGTTTTTCTATATCGTTAGCAATTAATTCATAACGTCTTGTGTTGTTTTTTTTAACTGGAATTTCTGTAAGTTCTGGCGCGCCATTAAACGAATTGAAGTTGATAAAAAAGTCGTTTTCTGTTTGAAAGTATAATTTATAATCCATAATTGGATATTCTTCACCTAAGGTTTGCTCTACAGGACTAAACCCAAAAGCTTCAATAGATTTAAACGGTTCAATACTATAATAATAGAAGTCTAAAATATCTCCAATTTCCAGATTAGATATGGCTATTTTTGTTTCGCCATCTACTTCTACAGCTTCTTTTTCAATATCTATTATGGTTTCTTTACCATCTTGTTTAACCACTTTTAAGCCCACAATGGCATGCGAGGCGTTGTAACCCGAATACCCTTTAGAGGAACTGAATCTTTTTTGATAGGTAAAGGTTGAGAATTCTGTTACCGATGCTTGATCAAGTAATTTGATACGCTTACGAAGTGAAGATTTATACTCCACACTTTTACCAAACTTATGAAAATTGTAGTTTTCGTTTTTGTAAATTATTACAGCCGATTCATTTTGCCATTTTTCAGGAATATCAGCGGCATTCTTATAAGTATCGTTTTCGCCCCAAAAAAACTCTTGAGCTTCTATTTCGCGTTTCGATTGAGAGAATATAAGCGAGGTATATGTAAAAATACATATAAATAGGAATTGGATTTTCATGTGTTTTTTATTGTTTTGTTAGCGTAATCTGTTCGTTGTAAAGGGTGTTCAGATTTTTTATAAAATCATTCCATTCAGTAAAGTCTGTTTTTTTAACAACGTTTTTGGTAATTTCAAAATCTTTCTTGTAAATAAGTGTGTTATTACTCTCTACAAAAGAGACCTTTAAATTGTAGTTATTATTAGCTATAGCAATGTCTTTTGGAAGACTTTCAATTTTATAACCTTCAGGAATTTTTAAAGTAGTTGTGGATTGTAAATGTTTTTTATAATCGAAAACATAATCGGTTTTGCGTTTCTCGAAATTATAACCAGATAATTCCTTCTCTAAATCTAAATCAATATAAATGGTGTTGTCGAAAGAAGACACGGCATTATTAATTTGAATGTTATAATCAATATTTACAGGAATCTCTCTATCTGTTAAGTTAGATGTATTAATGTTTTCTACTTTTATATTGGAGTTACCTCCATTTAAATACCATAATAAAAAGGAATCTTTTTTGTCGGTTTGCAACTGATTTAAATACTGTAATAAACTCGAGCGACTTTCGCCATTGAATGTTTTAGAAACAGTTCCAGTTAATTGTTCATTTTCTAAGGTTAATTCATAAGTTACAGTTTCTTTATTGAAATTAGCATTTACTTGGGGTACAACCTTAAGGATGAATTCATCGCCGTTTTCAATTAGTACTTGTTTGCCTTGAATTCTATTGGCATATTCCTTATAAGCATTAAACTTTTCTGTTCCATCTAAATAAATGGGTTTGTTATTATTATACAAAGTACAAATCATGTGGTTGTCTACAGATAGGCTAGGTGTGGAATAATCGTATGCAATTCGGTTAGTTCCAATCCAGGTTAATCGCGCATCAAAACCGGCCTCGATGAGCATTTGCTTGGTTAGATTTGCCATACCTTTACAATCGCCATAACGTTTATTGAAAACATTGGCCGCTTCGTCAGGTTTAAAACCTGCAATACCATCTACAAAAGCGATATAACGAATATTATCTTGAACCCAATAATAGATGTTTTTTATCTTCTCTTCGTCTGTTTTGGCATCTTGAGTTAAGTCTAAAACTTTAGCCTGAATATCTGCATTGTCATTTTTTAAACTATTAACAAGTGTTTTGTACCAATTGTATAAATCTTGAGTTGATTCAAAAATATTGATCTTATTACCATTTAAAGTGTAAGATTTCGCTAAAACTAGAAGGTGCGGATAGATGTATGATGGTCCAGGAGAACTAGTGTCATCAAACATGGCTGACGCATTTTCTAATATAAAAGTATGTGTTTTGTAGTTGTTTTTATCATCTGGTAGAACGGATTTATTAATTGTATATCCATCAAAATTCATTTCTTTTAATTCTAAATCTAACCAATTAGGAATGTCAATGGTAAAGGTTTTTTTTACTGTCGGATAATCATCATTAAAATATAAACTAGTAAAGTATTTTATGTCCTTATAGCGTTTAACTATTTCAACCTGATATTTAAAACCTTTTAAAGGAAAGTCTAAATTGGTGTATTTTACGCGAGAATCGTTATGAAACAAATCATCACTTTTTATGGCTTCATCTTGAATATGGAAATCAGCATCCCGATTGGTTTTGTATCTAATTTTAAACGATTCAATATCAGATTCGCCATTATAAAAGGAATACACTTGAATATCTGCTCTAGAATCTAGATTTATCAGATTTTGAGTTGTTTTCTCTAATACTTCAACTTTGTCAGTTCTCTTGTTGTATTCAAATGTAATATGATAATTTTCGCTTTCCGAAGCTACATGATCGTCGGGAAATACTTCTTTTAGAGCTTGGGCTAATTTTATTTCTTCAAGAGTAGGTTCTGTTTTTTTTTGAGCGGTTGCATTTAGGGTATATGTGACTATAATAAGGAAGGTTAAGTAGTTTTTTAGCATGAAAAGGGGTTTAGATTGCTAATATAAAAATTTAACTAAAAAAAACGTTAAACTTTTAAGCTAACATTTTTTTTGATTCCTTTTGACATTGTTTTATATTTAAGCATAATTATATTTAGCATGAGCAACTACCACATCAAACATTTAGAAGAGTACTACCAAGTATATAGAAAATCCATTAGAGAACCTGAAAACTTTTGGGAAGAAGTTGCCGAAGAGCATTTTCTTTGGCGAAAGAAATGGGACAAGGTTCTAAGCTGGGATTTTTCAAAGCCAGAAATTAAATGGTTTGAAGGTGCTAAACTTAATATTACCGAGAACTGTATTGATAGACATTTAGCTACCCGTGGCGATAAAACAGCTATTTTATTCGAACCTAATAATCCCGATGAACCTGCCGAACATATTACCTATAAACAATTATACGAAAGAGTCAACCAAATGGCCAATGTGCTCAAGGAGCAGGGCATAAAAAAGGGCGATCGCGTTTGTATTTACGTACCCATGATTCCCGAATTAACCATTGCTATTTTGGCTTGTGCTAGAATAGGAGCCATTCATTCGGTGGTGTTTGCTGGGTTTTCTGCAACTGCTTTATTAACCAGAATCAACGATTCCGATTGTAAAATGGTTATTGCAGCAGATGGTTCCTTTCGAGGAAATAAAACCATAGATTTAAAAGGCATTGTGGACGAAGCTTTGGAATCCTGCCCAGGAATTGAACGTGTTTTAATGGTAAAAAGAATCCATAGCGATATAAACATGAAAGAAGGACGTGACCTCTGGATACAACCTTTATTGGATAAAGCATCTACGGAATGTCCTGCTGAAATTATGGATGCCGAAGATCCGTTATTCATTTTATATACTTCGGGTTCTACAGGGCAACCAAAAGGGATGGTGCATACCACCGCAGGCTATATGGTTTACACGGCTTATACTTTTAAAAATGCCTTTCAATATCGTGAAAATGATGTGTATTGGTGTACGGCCGATATTGGTTGGATTACCGGTCATAGTTACATTGTTTACGGACCTCTAGCCAATGGCGCTACGTCTGTTTTATTTGAAGGCGTGCCACATTATCCGGATTTCGGGCGTTTCTGGGAAATTATTGACAAGCACAAAGTCACGCAATTTTACACAGCGCCCACGGCTATTCGTGCTTTGGCGAAACAGGGTTCGGAATTGGTGGAGAAATTCGATTTATCGTCCCTAAAAGTATTAGGCTCTGTAGGCGAACCTATTAACGAGGAAGCTTGGCATTGGTACAACGATGTGGTAGGGAAACGGAAAAGCCCGATTATAGATACCTGGTGGCAAACGGAAACCGGTGCTATTATGATTACGCCCATTCCCTTTGTAACTCCAACCAAGCCTACCTATGCCACCTTGCCATTTATTGGTGTGCAACCCGCCTTAATGAGCGAGGCTGGCGAAGAATTAAAAGGCAATCAGGTAGAAGGACGCTTGTGTATTAAATTCCCATGGCCAAGTATGGCCAGAACTATTTGGAGAAACCATAAACGGTATAAAGAAACCTATTTCTCGACTTATAAAAACATGTATTTTACGGGTGATGGTGCCCTTAGGGATGAAGTTGGTTATTACCGAATAACAGGACGTGTGGACGATGTGATTATTGTTTCTGGACATAATTTAGGAACAGCACCTATTGAAGATGCCATCAACGAACATCCAGCGGTGGCAGAATCTGCCATTGTAGGTTTTCCTCATGATATTAAAGGAACGGCTTTATATGGTTTTGTGACGCTTAAGGATGCTGGAGAAAGTAGAATTCACGACAACGTACGTAAAGAAATCAACCAACTGATTACAGATAGAATTGGACCTATTGCCAAACTAGATAAAATCCAGTTTACTGAGGGTTTGCCAAAAACGCGCTCGGGGAAAATTATGCGACGTATTCTACGCAAGATAGCAGAAAAGGATACTTCTAATTTAGGAGATACCAGCACCCTGTTAAATCCGGAAGTGGTGCAAGATATTATGGATCAATCGTTATAAACAATAATTTTTAACCTACGAAACCTTATACCAACAAAAAGGCAGCCTGTTCGGGCTGCCTTTTGTGTTATTAAAATAGGTGAAAATTACTCTACAGTAAAAGTCCCTTTCATAGTTCCCCAATGTCCTGGAAAACTACATACAAAGTCGTAAGTCCCTGGCGTATTTATTTGGAAAGTTTTGGTATCACTTTCACCAGGTCCCAATAAATTGGTGTGCGTTACAATAGAAGTTGCAAAAGAAGCCGGAATGTAATCATCTGCCTTGGCTCCAAAAGCAGCGCCAGCAAAATCGGCTAAATCTGTTCCCGGAATTAAAACCACGAGGTTATGGCCCATGGATTCTTTAGGTAATTGCCCCACATTTGTTAATGTTAAAGTAATTTCCTGTCCCACTGAAACTTGAATGGCGGTGTTTCCAACATAAGTCATGTTATCATGTCCTTCCAAGGCTATGGATATTGGTTCAGGAACTTCTGGTTCTTCAGGAAGTTCAGGAACTATCTCAACAAGAGGCGTAGTTGTATCATTATCACTACTACAAGCAACTAAAAATATGACAGCTGCCACTAAAAATAATTTTTTCATGTTTTTCTTTTTTTAAATATTGACTTTTAACCTGGCAAACATACTATTTTCTTTGTAAAATAATAATCATATTTTTAAATATCTTAATTTTCTTACAGAATACTCATCGGCTTGGTTGTTCATAATCAAAAGCATATGGAAGGTTGTCCGTATTTTTTGGAAATATCCTCATTGTTTTATGGGTCTTGGCTTTTGGAGCTTTTACCCGATTTAAAAGCTCCAAGTTTTTCTATAAATTAGCTGTTTTTTATAACCGAATTCTTTAGAGTGGGTTTTATTAAGCCTGTTTGTACCAAAAAAAATAACCCGTGCAACTTAATTGCACGGGTTATTTTTATGGTGTCTTTAGAAGGTATATCGATTGGGAAGGGACGTCCTTGTCTCCTCCCAATTGACCTACATGTTTTTAACAAAATCCAAAAATACTTTTTTATGGCGCTCCAGATTCATATTCGGAGAAAGTGCTACACGTACAATATAATCCTTGTCACCTTCTTTAGTCGTCCCTTGGGTAGAGGTTGCAGGTATCGTCCAATAGCAGCCCTTTAATTGTCCATAACTCACGCAGAACTTACTTTCATCGGGAATTTCAGTAATCATTAAATGGATTAACTTCAAATTCAAGGCTCTTTTATGCGCTTCTTTTTCTTCGGTCGTATCTCCTTTGGTAGGAAGATCTAATGAAAACACTGAAGGGGTAAAGCCTTGTTGGGCTAAGGCTTCTGAAACGAAATTGATTTTAGCTCCAGGCAAAGCAGCATGGATAAAGTTTACAAATTCGCGGGTGTTTTTATAGGCCTCCTGAATTCTTTGATTCATGGAAGGCAATTGTTTTGCCAATATTTCATATTGAAGAGGTGTCGCTTCATTGTCGCATAGGGCTAAATGAATTTCAATTTTATCCATCAAGGCATCCGTTTTTGTATTCCCTACACAATAACCAGCGGTACATAGTCCGCCACTTGGGAATTTCGAACCACTTGCAAAGGAAATCGTTCGTACTGTGGATAGAATACCTCCTTGACTATCAGCAGACTTGCCTTCACCTAAAAAGTGAACATTGGGACAAAAGGTTTGATCTAAAATAAACACGGGATCGATGGCCAATCCACCAGTTGCGGTTTTACGTTTTTCGGTTAACACCAATTTTAATGCTTGAAGGTCTGGAACTTCTACTCGAGGGTTTGTTGGAATTTCGGCAATGATGTACGGGATGGCATCCTCATTCGCAATTTTTGCCAAAACGGTATCGATGCTCTGAACCATATCGTTATCGCCATCCACGAGTAAATCCACAATCTCGACATTCTCCAGACACGCGGCAACACGTCTTGCCTGATCATTTGTTCCCCCATAACAATTTGGAGGCACAATAAATTTAATGGCCTTTTCTGGATGGTTTTCTAGTGCATCGTGGATGAGGCCCATCATAATTGCATATTGGATAGATAGTCCGCTAGAAGCAACCAATGCCTTGGTATCTGTACCTGTAATGGCAGCAATGGAATCTAAAACACTTGCTTTATTATTCTTTAAGTTAGTGGTTGGAGTGCCTATGGAAGCTGTCTCAACCAACGCTTTTAAGGCTTCTAGGGCATTGGCAGGCGTCATGGCAATGGTTTCTCTTCTTCGTACATGCTGAATATCGGAAATGTAACTTTCGTTTGATTTGCCATTTACCAACAAAACACTTCCTAAGGGCGCATGCAGATGGATGTAAAAATCGATTTTCGCATTTAAGGCAACTTTCCCAATGTGATCTTGCTGTGAAACGAAAACGGTGCTGCCTTCAAAGGCAGGAGCATCTTCCGCGTTTTTAACTTGTTTTAATTCGAAGTTATACCCATAAACGCTTTTCAGAACCTCAGCATCAAAAAACGATGGTAATTCGCAAGTATAAACAATTTGTGTTTTCTTGTTATCAAATAGATTTTTTCTTAGAATGGCCAAAATAGGAACTGTTCTTGAAGAAAAACTGATGACATTATCTGGATTTATCTCCTGCAATTTTGCAATGGCCCATTCCAATATAGAAGATAAGGGATGCCCTAAACGAATATAATCGTAAGCTGTTGGTAAGTTGCTTAAGGCTGAGGTCTTAGAGTTATTCGCATTAAAAAGCGATTCAAATTCATCTAGAAATTGTGTTTTAGCCAATGCCTCATCATAAATATCCAATCGATGGGTGGTTAGGCCCAACCAGTCTGCCGGCATGTTTTTAATGACTTCTTTTATATAATTTCGCAGGTTACTTGCTTCCATAATTTACAGGTTTTCTTAGGCTGGCAAGATACATTAATTAGATTTATTTTATAAGCGTAAGCACACATCCTAACTTAATTTTATGATTTTATGATAGGATTGGAAGGGACTTATTGTTTTTTCAAATACATGCCAAGGAGTTGGGTTTCATACAACGCTTTATTTCTAAAACAAGTTCCAGAGGGACATCACATACTCTTTGTCCTAAAGGGAATGCCTTAAAAGACTTATATCCCCATTTTATCCGTTCTTTCGGCTTACAAACCACATGTCCATCTCTCCTTTGCCTTTGGCTATGATCTTCCCGCGACTTTCAAAAGCAAAATCTTCATCCTCTTTTACCAGCTTATAGGTATGTTGACTTATGTTTACTTTGCCCACTTTGCCAGCGCTTTCCATTCTACTAGCGGTATTTACGGCATCGCCCCAAATGTCGTATTGAAACTTTTTGACTCCCACGATTCCAGCCACAATAGGGCCGGTATGAATGCCAACGCGCATTTCGAATGCAGGTAAACCTTGAGCATCCATAAGGGCTTTTCTCGTGCTAATAAAGGTTTGCATGTCGAGGGCAGCCAAAATGGTGTTTTTAACAGAGTCGTTGGAGGGAACGGGCAGTCCGCCAGCGGCCATATAAGCATCACCAATGGTTTTTATCTTCTCAATCTTATATTTTCCCATAATTCCATCAAAGGCTTCGAAACAGTGGTTTATTTCACTTACCAAGTTGCTTGCGCTGAGCTTGGCACTATGTTCGGTAAAGCCTTCAAAATCGCTAAAAAGAATGGAGACCCTATCAAAATCGCGAGCAGCGGCCTTTCCTTTTTCCTTGAGTTCCTCGGCAATCTCTGCTGGGAGAATATTTAAAAGCAGCTCTTCGCTACGGGCTTTTTCCTTCTTAACCTTGTTGCGCTGACGCATCACAACTATAGAGAACAGCAACAATCCCGAGGCGCCAAGCAAGGTAGAGTTGCGAATGTTCCGTTGGCGGATAAGTTCGGCCTTGTTTAGGGCTTCCGCTTGCTTTCGTTCCAGGTCTTTTTGTTGACTGAGCGCTTCGGCCTCCATTTGCTTGCGGACATATTCATTTTCAATCTGCTGCCGTTTGAAGGCTTCTTCATAGGCCAATTGTTGCTTTTCCTGTTCCGATTGTGCAGCGGCTTGCTTGGCTTCATATTCGAAGGAGAGCGCTTGGAGTTCTATTTTATTCTGTAATTCCAACTTCTGCTTGGTGCTAGCTAAATTAAGAGAATCTTCGCGTCTGCCATATTCATAGCCCATCTCTGCCTGAACAAATTTCTTGTCACGTTCTATATTAAAAAGAGAATCGTTGATTTCCGAATACAGCTTGTAACTTTTCAGCGCTTCATCATGGTGATTTAGGGATGCTTGTATGTTGCTTTTTTGATGGAGGTAAAATGCCCGGTTTTTAAGCTCTCCTTGGTCGGTTAACATGGAGATGGCACTGTCTGTGTAAACGAGGGCGGTTTCCATGGCAGCGACCTTGTTGCCTTGGAAGTGTTTCATCAGCAACGTCGAGTCGTTTTTGATGGCCATTTGGAGATAGACTTCACCCGTGAGCCCCAATATAACACTGGTTTGAAAATTATCTATCTGATTTCGTGAGGCTGCAACAGCGCGCTCAAACCACAATAGGGCATTAGCATAATCCTTTTCTACCAAGTAGATGCCCCCAATATTATAAACGGTCCTGGCAATGTTTTTCTGGTTTCCCTGTCCTTCATAAATTTCAAGAGCTTGCAGATAATAGGATCGGGCTTTTTTATATTCCTTACGCAGGTCGTACACCGACCCAATATTTGTTAATACCGAAGCACTTGTTTCTTTGGTTCCCATGTCTTCGCTAATGGCTAAGGATTTGTTGTAGTACTCTAGGGCTTTGTCATAATTTCCTTGGGTTTGAAAAATGATGCCAATATCATAATCACCCAACTGCATGAAGGATTTAATGTCATGCTTTTCATATAATTTAATGGCCTCGTAATAGTTCTGCAGGGACACGGGAAAATTAGACAGTCCTTGATAAGCATTTCCTTTTAATGTGTATGCTATGCCTTGCCAAGGTTCGTCGTTGTACGCTTTGCTATAGTCATAGAGTTCATTGGCTACAACAAGGGCTTCTGGATATTTTGAGAGATTGAGGTATAAGTTGCTCGTGTTTCTTAAAGACGTTTTGAAATAGGGGTGGTCTATTTTTCGTAAGGCATTTACCGATTTGATATAAGCCTGAAGTGCCAATTCCGGTTGGCCAGTATTTTCATAGCATAAGCCAAGCATGATAGCGCCTATACCTAGGGTA
This sequence comes from Xanthomarina sp., assembly GCF_035306705.1. Lineage (GTDB taxonomy): Bacteria > Bacteroidota > Bacteroidia > Flavobacteriales > Flavobacteriaceae > Xanthomarina. The sequence goes on along the minus strand of NZ_DATGNO010000068.1, from coordinate 3,191 downwards.
GAGGTAAGTTGGATTTGCTCGGATAAATCTATGGCTTGTAGTAGATGTGGAATGGCCCCTAGGTAATCGCCTTTATAATAAGAATTAATGCCCACATGGTTCATGGTTATTGCTTGACCTTTTTTCCAGCCTAGCTCGGTGGCCAGTTCAAAGCCTTGTTCGGCATAAGCGATTCCTTTGTCAGGATCGATTGTTTTGTACAACCAACTAATGTCATTGAGCAGCTTGACCTTATTGGTGTCTATTTTCGCTTTTGTAAGCTCTTGAAGTAGTGCCTCGAGCGCCACGGGATCCGACTCTTGGGCCATGACAGTTTGGCTATTACTAAAGTTTAGGAGGGCCGTAAGAAAGGCAACTGCGTATATAGACTTTAACGTCATAATAGATCTTTTTTAGTTAGCAAAAGATTCTTAGGGCAGCGATACTAAATATAGGAAATATTTGAATATTCTGTAGTATTTTGTTTGTTAAATGCTTGAAATTGAAGAAAATGGATGCTTTATATCCTTTGGGAATGGTATGGTCCTGGTTCTACCCTTATTATTTTTCATCCATTTGCCAATGAAACGAATGCCATAAAACGCTCTAAAATCCAAAACCAATAGATAAGCCGTAATTCAATGCTTCCGTTTTGCCAAAATCAAAATCAACAGTAGGACCAAGCGATAACTTCCCCACATGAAAATCATAGCCAGCGCCTATTCGAAAAGCAAAACTTGATTCCTTTTTGATTTCATGCCCTTCGCTATGGTGCTCCTCGGAAAAAACGACTAAGGGTGCTGCAATTAACTTTGTTCCTTTAAATGGATGTGCACATAAGGCAACTCCCGTTAAAAACTCTTCCGAATCTGCGAAGATAACTTCTCCAAGAAGCCCAATTCCCAATAGCTTGGAAATCCTATATTCGTAATCTAAACCAATTGTATAGGATGTGGACTCATGGCTAAAATTAGTTGTGGCTCCATTGAACAAGGCGATATGATGTTTGCTGGAGTGGTTTTGAGACTCTTGTTTACTGCCTTCCTCTTGGAGCTGTGCATAAATACATGTATTGCTTAAAAAAAGACACACCAATGGTAGTTTTAAGTTGTTCATTTTGTTGTGATTTAACTTAGATAATATGGCTCCTTATTATTAAAATCAAACTGTTTTTTTCTGCGCGATGGTGAGAAATCGGCTAAAATGGGCTAAAAGCAAACAAAGGCTTGCCTTTTAATTAGATACTAATTTAAGCATTTTTTATATGTGCGCAACATGGGAATCCTTTTTTATTTACCTGCTAATCAAGAGGGTATCCTTTTAAAAGCAGGTGGACATTTCTGTTAGGTTGGCACCGGCAGCTTGCCAGAGCGCATCATGGTCCGGTAAGTTGATTTCTATATGGTGCTAGATGCTTTCCATGGGTTATTTTAAGTTTTCCAGGAATTCAATTAAGGGGACTATTTCGGTATTGTTTTTCTTTTTCCTTTTTTCAATGGTATAATACATGAAAAAGAACATCACCGCTGTTAGTACCACATGCGTTATAATTCTTAGGATTATGGATAATTCCAAGTGGTGTAAAATGTCCACATACCCTATGTTTAAACCTAGAATTAAAAGAAACGTGTACACCCACATATACTTGGAGGTTGTAAGCAGGCTTTGTTTTAATTTACTAATAAGGGTTTCTACATAGCTGCGGTTATTTAATTCCGCATCGTTGTGTATAAGATCAAACCTACTTCTATACACTTGTATCAGGATCAGGATCATGCCCAATCCAATAAGAGCGAAAGCTGCCAAATAATACCCATTAGAAAGCACAGGAAGTAAAATTCCTAAAAGCGCTAAAGTCATGGGAATGGTAATAAGCAAAGCCATTCGCTCAATTTTCCCTCGTCTTTCCATTTTGTTTACATGGGTTATTAGCATATTTACATCCAAAGGTGTCGATTTTTCTTCTTTCCAAAGATTTTTCCAATTTTCTATCTCTGTTCCCATAGCTATTTAAGTTTTTTATTCAATAGTGTTTTTATTCTGTTTATTCTAACTCCAACATTGGAAGTTGTTAAACCTGTGATGTTCGAAATGTCTTCGTAGCTGCAATTCTCCAATAACAACCCGATAATGATTCTATCTATTTCCTTTAAAGTAGAAATGGCTTGATATAGATTTTTTATGTCTTGTTCCTTATGGGTTGAGGTCGAATTCTCAGCTTCATAGTGACTTAGGTTTGGAGGGTAATCTGTTTCCTTTTGGCTTAATTTGGTCTTTCTATTGAGCGTTAAAAGTGCTGTATTTGTTGTAATGCGATACATCCAAGTTTGTATGGAACTTTCATTTCTAAAACCTTCTAAATGGTTCCAGACTTTAATTAAAACCTCCTGAAACAAATCGTCAGCATCCGTTTTATTTCCCATAAAGCCCAAACAAAGCCTATATATTTGGTCCTTTGACTGCTCATAGATTTGTTTAAAATACTGTTCTTTATTCTTCATTAGTTATAAACGACTTCACCGAATTTATAAACCAAGTAGGCTCATCCCACATGATAAAGTGTTTGGCTGTTTCTGCCATTTCAATTTTACAATTGGCAGCTTGTAAAAATTGATTCTCGTAGTTGGTCTGTACCATTTTTTTTGTGATGCCATAATCTTTGGCGCCATACCAACTTCCAAGTACAAGGATAGGTATTTTTACTTTTTCCACCTCTTTTCTTAGGTCGGTTGTCATAAGTTCGAACATGGCTTGTGCCACGGTTTCTCGATCCGATTGTAAAGACCATGCAATGGCTGTATTAATATGTTCAGGATCGGTAATCATGGTGGGCATGGTGATGTTTTGTTGTTGGATAAAGATACTATCAGAAGTTGAAATTATCATGTCTCTCATTCTTTCTGCTTGTGGAAGCATGTTTTCCACACTGGCATTGGGGTTGTATGCCGACGCCATAAACGGGTAGGAGTCCACAATTATTATTTCCTTTAACAAGTTGGGGTAAGAACTTGCTATTGAAAGTGCTAAAAACCCACCCAAACTATGCCCCACTACGATGGGTTTTTTATGAAGTTCCTTTTGGATGTATGCTATCAGGGCCTTTTCTATAACGGGTAAGTAACCGTTTTCGAGCGACATGGGTTTTTGATCTGCAAATCCAGCTAAAGTCAAAATATGGCACTCGTAATCTTTTTTCAATATGTCTACAGTCT
>NZ_DATGNO010000067.1:0-8619 GCF_035306705.1 Xanthomarina sp. | reverse complement strand
CATTGTTTTATCAGATGATGAACTTGATAGCGACGATAGTGGTTTAGATAATATTTCTGGACTTTTACAATCTTCGCAAGATGTATTTCAACGTACTGCAGCTTTCGAGTTTAGTTCTTCTTTCTTTAAAGTAAGAGGTTTGGATTCTGAAAATGGTTCTGTTTTAATCAACGGAATTGAAATGAACAAGCTTTATGATGGTAGACCACAATGGAGCGACTGGGGAGGTTTGAACGACGTTCTTAGAAACCAGGAACTAACTACGGGACTACAACCTTCAAACTATAATTTTGGAGGAGTTTTAGGAACTGCGAATATGACTGTAAGAGCATCTCAATATAGAGAAGGTGGACGTGTAACTTACACGGCTTCTAACAGAAGTTATACCAATCGTGTTATGGCCAGTTATTCTTCAGGATTATTAGATGGTGGATGGGCATTTAGCTTTATGGCAGGAAGACGTTGGGGAAATGAAGGTTTCCAAGATGCTACCTTATACGATGCTAATTCCTTTTTTGCTTCGGTAGAGAAAAAAATAAACGATAATCACAGCATAAACTTTACATCTATTTATACCCCTAACCGTAGAGGAAAATCTTCTCCGAATACGCAAGAGGTATACGATTTAAAAGGAATTAAATACAACGAATATTGGGGTTGGTTAGATGGAGATAAAAGAAACTCTAGAATTAAAAAAGTAGAAGAACCAATTTTAATGCTTAACCACTATTGGGACATAAGCAGCAAAACAAGTTTAAATACAAACCTAGGTTACCAATTTGGTAAAATAGGAAATAGCCGTTTGGATTATGGAGGTGGTGGAAACCCAAGTCCAGCTTATTACCAAAAATTACCTAGTTATTCTTTGGCCAGACCAAATGGTCCTGATTATACGCAAGCCTATTTAGATGAGCAAGAGTTTATTGCTAATGGTCAAATAGATTGGAATCGCATTTTAGATGCAAACCTTACCAATAACATTCCTGTTAATGGCGAATTATATGGTGCTTATGTGTTATACGAAGACAGAAACGACGACAAGCAAGTAACCGTTAATTCGATACTAAACACGGAAATCACTGAAAACATTTTAATTAATGCAGGCGTTACTTACAAAAACTTAAAATCTGAAAACTTTGGAGAAATCATCGATCTATTGGGTTCTACTACTGGATATCTAAACGTAGATTCTTTTGATGGTTTTCAATACGATTACCAAAATCCAAATAGAGTTGTAGGTGAAGGAGACAAGTATAGATATAATTACAACATCTTATCCGATGTGGTTTCTGGTTACGGCCAAGCACAATTTAAATACAACAAAGTAGATTTTTACCTGTCTGGTAGTTTAACAAATACCACGTACCAAAGAGATGGATTGTGGCAAAACGAAGCGTATATCACTACAGATAGTGATGGTAACGTTCTTACAGACAATTCCTCTGGAAAAGGCGAAAAATTAAGCTTTACAGGTATAGGTGCCAAAGGTGGATTAACCTATAAAATTACTGGAAAACACTTAATAGATGTCAATGCGGGATATATCTCTAAAGCACCTTCTATTAGAAATACATTTTCTAACTCAAGAGAAAATAATAACATAGTAGATAATATTACTGAAGAGAAAATTACTTCAGCAGATATTAGCTACATCTTTAGATCGTCTATAATAAAAGCAAAACTTACTGGTTTTTATTCTAAAATTGAAGATGCCAACGAGATTTCGTTTTACTATGCAGATGGGTTAACAAACATAAATGTACAAGTTGCGGATGATGTTAATATTAACGAAACTTCAGCGTTTATTCAAGAAGTTCTGTATGGTATCGACAAAAAACAATTAGGAGCAGAATTAGGTATAGAAGCCCAAGTTACACCAACTATCTTGTTAAAAGGTGCTGCTTCGGTAGGTCAGTATACCTACGATAACAATCCAAACTTATACTTAACAGCGTCAAGCTTTGGAAGAACAGATACCTTTACATCAAACTTAAAAGATTATAAAGTAGCTGGTGGCCCACAACAAGCGTATTCAGTTGGTTTTGAATATAGAGATCCAGACTTCTGGTGGTTTGGCGCAACGGCTAACTTTTTCTCTAATATCTATGTAGATGTAAGTCCGTTAACAAGAACAGAAAACTTCTACTTGGATAACGATGGCTTACCATTTAACGATTATAACGAAGATGTTGCTAGAGGCTTACTAAAACAGGAAGAATTTGATAGCTATATGGTTGTCAATCTTTCAGGTGGAAAATCGTGGAAAATTGGAGATTATTATATTGGTTTCTTTGCTAGTATCAATAACTTGTTGGACCAAGTGTATAAAACAGGTGGCTTTGAACAAGGAAGAAATGCTAACTACGAAGAATTACTAGCAGATAGTAATAATCCAAAACCTGTGTTCGGTTCAAAATATTGGTACGGACGTGGAACCACTTATTTTTTAAATGTTAACTTTAGATTCTAAAAAAGAAAAAGAAAAAATTAATTAAAAATTATTACTCATGAAAACAAATAAATTTTTAAAAGCACTTCTTAGTTTAATAGTCGTTATGTCTGTTGTATCATGTGTGCAAGACGACGATTATAAAGTACCTAGCAGTTTAGGCGACGAGGAAAACGCAAAATTAAATACACTAATCGCTACCTCTACAGAAATTACAATTGCACAAGCAAAAACTTATTTTGTAAGTAACCAAGTAACTCCAATAGTTGCCGATGTGTATGTAAAAGGATATGTATCTTCTTCAGACCAAACTGGGAATTTTTACAAAGAATTATTTATACAAGATCACCCTACAAACCCAACAGCAGCTATAAAGTTGATGTTGAACCAAGTGGACACTTACAACCAATTCAACTTTGGAAGAGAAACTTATATTAACCTAAAAGGGTTGTTTATTGGTGAAGATCGTACTGGAGATGGCGTTATTGGTATTGGTGGAGATGCTAACGGAAATAGATTGTTAGCTTTAAAGTCAAACCAAATTCCTTTAAAAGTATTGAGATCTTCCCTAACTGAAGTAATTGAACCTCTTCCAGTAAACTTGTCTCAAATTAACAGTACTCATATTGGGATGTTCGTTCAAATTGGAAACGCTCAATTTTCTGATGCCTTAGCTGGAAAGTTCTTTGTGGACCCAATGGACGATTTCGATTCTTCTAGACCAATTCAAAGTTGTGAAGGATTTGATTATGCTTACTTCCCATTAGAAACTAGCTCTTTTGCAAATTTTGCACAAAAACCACTTCCAACAACTAAGGGAGGAACTATTGCTGGGGTTGTTAATAAAACGTTTAATGGAAGTAACTTAGTTCTTGTTTTAAACTCTACGGACGATATCAATTTTGATCAAGATAAATGTACGCCTTCTAATATTGGTGACTTTACAGTAGTTATGGAAGAAGATTTTCAAACGGCTACTGATAATACAGATTTAAACATACCAGGATGGACCAACTATTCGGAAGCGGGAACTCGTGTATGGCGTGAAAAATTCTGGCAAGGAAATGGATATACGGAGTTTGCTCCGTTTGGATCTGGACAAGCATCAAATGTTGGTTGGTTAGTAACTCCAGCTATTGATATGACCGGATTGAGTAATGGGTTTTTAAACTTTAAATCGGCACAACACCATTTAGAGCAAGATTCTCCACAGAATGCCTTACAGGTTTTTGTTTCTACAGATTTTGATGGTTCAAATGTTATGAGTGCCACTTGGATTCCAGTTTCAGCAACCTTAGCAACATCATCAAATGATTGGCGTGTGTTTGTGGATTCAGGACTTATAGATGTATCTGCTTATGCTGGAGGCACTCTTTACGTAGCTTTTAAAGCTAATGGATCTGATACCCTAGCACAACTTTCTGGTTCGTATATGATAGACGATGTTAAGATTTTAGCTAACTAGTTTTAATTTTTAATGATATTCTAAAACCTGCCAATTTTTAATATTGGCAGGTTTTTTTAATTTTTATTCCATACCTATCTATGTCTATTTTCGACTCACTTTTTTTTAATGTCTTTAAACATTACAAAGATGCTAAAAGCAAAAAAGCCAACCAGCTTGCAACCATGTACATCTCTATATTACAATGCGCCGTCTTGCTTGTTTTAGGGGTGTTTTTTGCAGGCTTCTTTAAGCAGATGAACATGGACACCATGTCCCAAGATAAAGCCCTATTTTTATTTGTTTTGGCTTGTGGCTTTATTTTCTTTAAAAACTGGATTCAATATGCTGGGAAAAAACGAAAAGTATTAAACGCTAAAATGCTTAAGAAGAAGTCGGCTACCTATTCCATATGGATGCTTTGGCTGTTGCCAGTAGTCTGTGTTGTTTTGGCTGTAATTCTTTGGCAAGCGGTTTAATCTTTAGAGGGTAGAGGGTAGTTTATAGTCTCAGTCGCAGTCCTCACTCTGGTTAAGTCCAACTTTGCGCCTCCGCGCCTTTATTTTTCTGCGTGTCATAGTTGGTAGCAGGTAAAGAGTAGATTTTAGTATACAGTCTGTGTTGGTCTCGCCTTTGCGCCTCCGCAGGCATCTATTTTTCTCCATTTAGCTCCGTGTCATCGTTGTTACCATACCCTAAAGTAACATAAACCGGAAAATGATCACTAAATCCCCCATGATAATTCCCTCCTAAAAACGTCCTAAAAGGCTTTCCTCTATGTTTTCCTTTGGCAAACTTTAAAAAGGACGCATCAAAAATATCAGCCGTTTCAAATTGCCATTCACCAGTTTTGGCTTTTATAAAATTTTCACTCAAAAGAATCTGATCAAACAAATGCCATTGTCGTTCGTAAGAAAGAGAACCACGACTGTAACTCCTTAGTTGTTCCATGGGATTGTAAAGTTGTAAGCCTTCAATTAAATAAGTGAGGCTTGGACTGTCTGGACCATCATTGAAATCGCCCATAATAAGGAATTTGGCATCGGGACTTTCCTGTTTGATATCCCTAATAATCTCTTCTACTTTTCTAGCGGCTTCCATGCGTTTAATCTCTGTTTCCTTTTCGCGTTTTGAAGGCCAATGATTAACAAGTATATGAATAGGTTCGCCTTCTAAAGTGCCAAAAACCCATAAGATATCTCTGGTATAATCCGTGTCACCATTCGCATCTACAAGTTCTATGTTGTAGGCTTTAGATGCCGTAACCGTAAAAACGGATGCGTCGTATAGCAAGGCCACATTCATGCCTCGTTTATCTAAAGAACTGAAATAAACAGAACGATATGCATATGGTTTTAAATAAGTGGACTCGGTTAAATTCTCTAAGTCCTGTACATTCTCTACTTCGGCAATGCCAATTAAAGCGGGGTGTTTTGTTGTTTCTTTTTCTCCAATTTGATGCATGGCAAGGCCTAGGTTTTTCAACTTTTTAAGATACCTATCTGCCGTCCATTTTAAGTATGTGGTTTCCAACATAGCACTTTCTGCTTCAAATAAATTTTCTATATTATAAAAAGCAATGGTATGCTTACGATGATCTGTCATTTTGGGTTATAAGTGTTGAAGGCTAAAGGTCTGAAAATAAAAAAATAAAATGCTTACAATTGCGTAACTTTGTACTTTATATAAATATATGATTGAAAAAATAGATATCGCTTTAGAAACAGCTGTTTTAATAGGAGTTGTTACTAAGGATCAGGACGAAGCCAAATCTAAAGAGTATTTAGACGAGTTGGAGTTCTTAACATACACGGCTGGAGGAGAGGTAAAGAAACGCTTTACCCAAAAAATGGATATGCCTAATCCCAAAACTTTTATTGGAACCGGAAAAATAGAGGAAGTTAAAAACTTTATTGAAGCAAACGATATTGGTACAGCTATTTTTGACGACGAGCTCACAGCGGCCCAAGAAAGGAATATCAGTAAAATATTAAATTGCAAGGTTTTAGACAGAACCAATTTAATCCTTGATATTTTTGCACAACGTGCACAAACAAGTTACGCTAGAACCCAAGTGGAATTGGCGCAATTCGAGTATTTATTACCACGTTTAAAAGGAATGTGGACGCATTTAGAGCGCCAGAAAGGTGGAATAGGTATGCGTGGTCCAGGTGAAAGAGAAATTGAGACAGACAGACGTATTGTAAGGGATAGAATCTCTTTGTTAAAAGATAAAATGAAAGTTATCGACAAACAACAGTCGATACAACGTGGCAATCGCGGACAAATGGTGCGTGTGGCTTTGGTGGGTTATACCAACGTGGGCAAATCGACACTAATGAATACCATTAGTAAGAGTGATGTTTTTGCGGAAGACAAATTGTTTGCAACCGTAGATACCACCGTTAGAAAAGTGGTGATTCAAAACCTACCTTTTTTATTAACCGATACGGTTGGATTTATTAGAAAGTTGCCAACGCAATTAATAGAAAGTTTTAAAAGCACGCTTGACGAAGTCCGTGAAGCCGATTTACTGCTTCATGTAGTAGATATTTCACACCCAAATTTCGACCATCATATAGATTCCGTGAATAAAATTTTAGATGAAATTGGAAGTTCAGACAAACCTGTTATTATGGTGTTCAATAAAATTGATGCCTATAAACCGGAACCTTTTGATGAAACCGATTTAGAAACTGAAAGAACAGAAGCGAATTATAGCTTAGAGGAATGGAAAAGAACTTGGATGAGCCGAGTAGGAGATAATGCATTGTTTATTTCTGCCCTAAACAAGCAAAATTTTGAAGAATTTAAAAAACGTATTTACAATGAAGTTCGAGAAATTCACGTAACCCGTTTTCCGTATAATAATTTTCTGTATCCAGATTATAACGACGAGGAGGAATAAAACTATTGATTAATTTAATTGAAGGAACTTTTACATGGTGAAAGTTCCTTTTTTTATTTTATAATATAGGTTTTTTAGGAGACAGTTTTCTAGCAAAACCAATAATTAGTATAAAGCTATGGGCAGGAATGGAAGTAGATTCCAGGGATATTTTATGGCTCCTTTTTTTACATAAATCAAAAGCATCTTTCCATAAAATAGCCATGAATTTTTGGGTCATATCACTAAAACGATAAATGAATGGTAATCAGCCATATACGCAATACATATAGCGTATGTATAGCGTATGTATAGCGTATCAAAGCTATACTAACTAGGTAGAAGAGCTATGTCAACCATATGGCTTCTTTTACTTAGCCCTAATATTCTTAAACACAATAATTAACACACATACGGTTTGGAATAATGCGTAGTTTATTTCAGTATGGAACAAAGAAATCTATACGATTTAAAAACACGTATTTATAAAAGGCTGGAGACATTCACGTTACATGTTTTCCAATTAATAACTTTTTTGCATCTAGAAGGTTATGAGGAGGAATAATAAAAAAAGCGCCATTTGGCGCTTTTTTATGTATTTATAAGGTGTACTAGAAATTATAGCTTAAACCAAAGGTGGTATAAACCTGTACGGAGTTATCTACATTGTCGAAATTTGGTTGAGGATCCGTGCCTGTTGAGTCCCAATTACCAAAAGCATAATTTAAAGCTTCTTGCTTACTGTCTCTTAAACCAAGTTCAAAACCAAGACCTATTCCTTTCCAAACGGTATAACTTAAAGAGTTAATCCACGTCCAATTAGATAAGTCAGAATCTTTATAACTCATGAAGGCCGAAAGATTGGTGTTGAATTTCACACCTCCAAAAGAACGGTTATAGTTAGCAACTACTTTTGCTCCAAGAGACGATTCGAAAATATCATTATTATCAGCAAATACAAAGTTATAGTTTAAAGGATGAACCATCACGACTAAATTTTCTACGGGTGTCCATGTTACCCCAACTCCTAAATCTAAATAACCAGGATTGTTAAAGTTGTTAATTAGGGTGGTTCTATATTCTCCCAAAGTAGATGCAGCTAAATTTTTAGCTATTTTATAACCAAAAAGAGAGGTTACGTTAAAAACATCGCTTGACTCTCTAAAGCTATCGTCATCGGTTGGATCGTCTTTATCATCAAACTTTACCCAGCTTAGGTTAATGTTGGCCGTATTGTACCAAAAGTACTTTTCTCTATCTAATTTGGCATGAGGGTTTGCAGTTATTGTTATATTTCCGGCAGAGTTGTTAGGGGTTCCTTGAGCATACCAGTTATTAAAATTTGAGAAACTTGCTCCAATGGTACCAAAAGCACCAAATTTCCATCCTGGAAAGTGGTCTATTTGTTTTTGCAAGGCATCTACCTGCCCTTGAAGAGCGCTAATAGAGTCTTTTTTTGCTGCTTGTTCAGATTTTAATTCTTCTTTTGTTTGTGCAAATCCTGTTGAGATTGCGCCTACTAAAACGAGGATTGTAAGTAGTCTTTTAGTCATCTTATGAGTTTTTATGGATTAAAAAATTTATAAAAGCTTGCAAATATATAGGTTACAAGGCGTTTTTTCAAAAGATTTGAGACGATTTTATAAATGTAGTAAATTTTAAAGAATTCCCTAAATCTTTGTTTTAGGTTTTTTATACAAGGGCACAGAAGAGCAGGCTTCGCCGTACATGATGGATATGGCAAAAGGTTTGAGCTTCTCCGCAATCATGATATACGCGTTTTGTGGAACAGGTTTGTTGGAGCAGCCTTTAATTATAACTGGTTTGCCTAGATATTCT
>NZ_DATGNO010000066.1:0-5562 GCF_035306705.1 Xanthomarina sp. | reverse complement strand
TCGAACTCGGATTGTTTACACCAAGCGCCATTTGAATCTTCCATTTACTGGTTTCAGCTTGGCTAAAACCTAAAAACGAGATGAACAGAAAAATAATAGAAACCGAAGCTTTTTTGAAGTTTATAAAAGATGTGTTCATAAAACTATATTGTTTAATTTGCGGCATAAAAAGTTGTAAAGCTAGCAATGCAAAAAACCTTACCCTACAAAACTAAACAATTCTTAATTGTGCTTCTAAAAATAAGCTTAGTAGTTGGTGCATTTTATTTTATCTTTTATAAATTAACTACAAACAACCAATTAGATTTTAAGGTTTTTAGTGCGTTTTTATCCGCAAACAAGGCTTTTTCACTAAAAAACATCTTATTCCTACTCGTTTTGAGCTATTTTAACTGGATTTTAGAAATTTTGAAATGGCAGGATTTAGTATCCGTTTTTAAGAAAATAAGTTTTAAAATGGCACTTCAGCAAAGTCTTGGTTCTTTAACTGCTTCTTTGTTTACACCTAACAGAATTGGAGAATATGGTGCCAAAGCCATTTTTTATACCTCAGAGTTTAGAAGAAGAATAGTCCTATTGAATTTCCTTGGAAACAGCATGCAAATGTTAGTAACTACAGTTTTTGGACTTATTGGTTTGTACTTTTTTATGACGACTTATTCTATGGATATCAATTATACTAAAACTGCTAAGTTTGCAGCTGTTTTATTATTTATTTTAAGCTTAGTGTTTTTTGGATGGAAGAAAAAAACAGTGACTATTAAAGGCGTTTCCATTGAAAAAGTATGGCAGTTCTTTAAGAATATCCCATTGAAACATTATAGTGTTTGTCTTATGCTTTCCATTTTTAGGTATCTTATATTTTCGTTTCAATTTTATTTTTTGCTTCATTTATTTGGGGTGGAAATTTCCTATTTAACTGCGATGATTGTAATTACTTCCATGTATTTATTGGTGTCTGTAATCCCTTCTATTTTTATTTTTGATGTGGTAATAAAGGGTGGTGTAGCTGTGTATTTATTTTCTTTGACTGGCGTTAACGAACTGACAACTTTAAGCGTCGTAACCTGTATGTGGCTACTTAATTTCGTGATTCCAAGCTTACTTGGTGGCGTGTTTGTTTTAAACTTTAAACTCCCTAAAAACACTGCCTCATGATAGCTGTAAGCTTACTCATTACGTTTCTGTATCTGCTTTTAATAGGAGGTTTTATTTATGGTTTCGACCAAGTTTCTGAATTTAAATATAAAGAAACCTCAACAAAAACGAAATTTTCTGTAATTGTTCCTTTTCGAAATGAAGCTAAAAATCTACCCACATTATTAAGGTCCATTTCAAAATTAAAATACTCTTTTTTAAACTTCGAAATAATTTTTGTGAACGACGCTTCCGAGGATACTTCATGCGAGATTATTAAAAATCATTTGGGCAACAGTGAAATTGATTTCAAAATCCTTCAGAATAAAAGAAAGTCTAAATCCCCGAAAAAAGACGCTATTTCAACAGCTATTGAACATGCTAAAAACGAATGGATCTTGACTACAGATGCTGATTGCTTGCTTCCCGAATTGTGGTTAAACTGCTATAATAGTTTCATCAACAAAACGGATGCAAAAATGATTTCTGGCCCAGTTGCCTATTACAACATTCAAACATTTCTAGACAAATTCCAAGCTTTCGATTTTTTGAGTTTAATTGGCGCGACCATTGGCGGCTTTGGATTAAAATTACCTTTTTTAAGCAATGGGGCTAATTTAGCTTACAAAAAGGATTTTTTTAAAACCTTAAATGGTTTTGATGGCAATACCAATATTGCCAGTGGGGATGATGTGTTTTTACTACAAAAAGCCATAGAAAAACACAGAGATTCCGTATTATTTTTAAAAGCCAAGGAAGCCATAGTTTTTACAAAACCGCAACCAGATTTTTCCAGTTTAAAATCGCAACGAATTCGTTGGGCTTCAAAAACAACCCATTATAAAAATAACTTTGGAAAATTAACCGGGCTTCTAGTTCTTTTAATGAATGCTAGTTTAATTGCTTTCTTGTTGTTAGCATTTCTAGAGGTTTTCAAATTCAAATTATTACTAATTATTTTCATTTTAAAAACAAGCATCGATTTTGTATTACTATATAAAACGGCTTCATTTTTTAATCAGAAGAAATTATTTAAAAGCTATTTTTTTAGTGCTTTAATGTATCCGTTTTTTAGTGTTTATATAGCGACTACCTCCATTTTTTCAAGCTATAAATGGAAAGACAGAGCTTATAGAAAATAGTGCGCAAATCATTTATTTTTGTTAGATTTACAAGAACTGAAATCCTTGATCTAATGAAAAAGCTTGTCTTTATTTTGTGCCTTTTATTCTCCTTTTCATCTCTATATGCGCAAGAATCCTACATCATAAATGGTGAAACGCTTCAGCTAAAAACTGAAGTTGAAGGAAATTTGGATTTATTATGGAACACGATAGATCGACAATACAGATATTTTATAAGAACAAAGGATGGTTCTATCCAAGAATTGGTAAATACCAAAAATCCGGAAACCAAAAAATATCAAGAAGAGTATAAAGCCACTCTAAATGAGTTGACACAGGAATACGGGCTTTCGGCGGAAGACGTCAGATTAACGCTTGCTAGTTTAAAAGATTATATCAATATGTATAATTCCACAAGCGATATAAATTTTAATTATGAACCAAGAGCGAAGATGCAATCGCGCTTAGGTGTTTTTGGAGGCCTCACCAATCAGCCCTTTGTAAATAATCCTAACAATACATCTGTACCATTTTTTGGCGCAGAATTCGAAGTCTATAGCGACAAACGCTTAGAACGTCATGCAGGATATTTTAACCTTAGAACTGCTTTGGAGGCGGACGATTTTAAATATTCATCCACACAATTAGGCTTAGGATATAGATACCGCTTTATCAATAAAAGCAATTTCAGTATTTATGGAAACTTGACATTTGTTACTTACACCTTTTACAACGAAACCGTTAGTTATGAAGACGAGCTAAATCCAGGGACTTATATCACTAAAAAGCAATCTGACTCACAATTAGAGGCGCCATTTATTTTCGGATTAGGAAGTGATATAAAAGTAACCAAGAATGGATACATCACCCTTGCCTACAACAATCTGATAGCTTTATTTAATGAAAATGAAGGAAATTTTCCAATTGATTTTGCCGTTGGCTTTAAATTCAACTTGTAATTAAAACATTTCGTTTAAAATCTTTAATTCACTTGAATAATAACTGGAAGGGTAAAAGCTGTTTTTACTTGTTGCCCACGTTTTATGGCTGGATAAATTTCTGGTAAGGAATCCAAACTGTTTTTAAGAAGGTCGTCAATATTTGGAATTTCATGACGTGTTACAGAGTCCACTTTGGCTTCTAAGAAGGATAAAATTCCTTTTTCCGAAATTTGAAATTTTATATAAATGGTATCATCAATGTTTTGTGAAACCACTAAGGTATCTCTCTGAATTCTACTAGTAATAATAGCCGTTAAGGTATTTTGAAAACAGGCTTTTTTTTCTTTTTTTGAAACATCATCACTACAGGATGCAAAAGAAGGATAATCGTCCACATCACTCCAATTAAATGTTTTTAGTTCTTCATTTAAAATAGCATCTGAGGTTGTTTTCTTTACATCAAAATAATTGCAAGAAACAAGCAATAAAAAACCAAAAAAAAGGTACAATTGTTTCATACAGGGATTTAAAACGGAAAAATACAATATTTTTGATTATTCTTCATAAATGCAGCTGTTTAAACATAAAAAAACCGAAGACAAAGCTTCGGTTTTTAGTGTTTATTATTTATTATTCCTTTATTTCAAATTTAATTGGTAAATAATAAGGGACGTTTACAGCTTTTCCTTCGTGCATTCCTGGTGCCATTTTTGGTAATAGGTTAACTACTCGAATAGCTTCGTCTACCAATTCTGGTTTCGGTGCTCGTGCTTTTGCTTCTGTAATATTCCCTTGTTTATCTATTTTAAAGAATACAGAAATTTTTACAATTCCAGCTAAGTTTAAGGTTTTGGCTAAATCTGTATTGAAGTTTTCAGCAATAAAAGTGCTTAATTCCTTATTGAAGCAAGATCTTCTGATAGCTTCATCTTCTTGAGAATCGCAACCTGGAAAAACCGGAACTCGTTCAATTTTTTCAAAAGACACTTCACCAATCGTATTAAATTGTGACGTGTTAAATGGTTTTGTTGAAACATCCTGACCTTCAACATTTGCTTTAATAACATCTAAAAAATAGGTTGTTAGCTCTTCTTTTTCAGATTCGTTTAATTTTCCATCCGTGTCAAAGGATTCGATAATCATTTTTAATTGATCTTCTTGAGGATTTTCGCTTAAAACTGCAAGACTTTCTCGACCTGTATCACTACAAGAAGAATAAATTAACATCCCAAATACCATGGGAATTAAAAGTGCGTACCTTACTAATTGGACTTGTTTTGATTTTGATTTTTGTAACATAACGATTCGTTTTTTGATTAATGATTGTTTAAAAAATGGATTGATGAATGAGACCTGCTTGGCTTGAAATACTTGCGATAACAGGTTTTGATAATATTGTTGTTTATTGTGTTTTACAGCTTCGGAATCTGCTATAAATTCGTGCAAAACCGAAATTCTATTTTGATACATATAAATGAATGGATTGAACCAAAACAGAATTCGAAGCAGTTCGAAAAAAAGCATGTCGAAGGTGTGTTTTTGCTTCACATGAACCAGTTCGTGCTGTAAAATGGTTTCTCGCTCTTCATTTTCCAATTGCTGGCCAAGAAAGATGTAATTAAAGAATGAAAAAGCATCGCGACTGTTCTCAAGATTCACAATCCGTAATTTAGATTCTTGATGCTTTTGATTGCCGCTAATCAATCGGATTATTTTAATCAGTTTAAATGCAAAAATCACAAAAGCTATGATTGAACCAAGGTAAAACAGATACATCCAAGACCATGAAAAACCTGCTGCTTGATTAGCACCTTCAAGTAATACCTCGTCCAGAACGATTGGGTTTTGTTTCCCTATAACAACTTCTGGAAGCGTAATAATATATTCTTGTGGTACGATGTTTTTAAACATCTCAATTTTAATAAATGGTAAAACAAACGAAAAGGCAGCCGTAATTAAAAGATAAGCCCTATTCCAATTGAAGAAGGTTTCTTTTTTTAAGAACACATCGTAAACGATTAAAAAGAATAATTGAAAAGCGATAGCTTGAATGATGTATAGTGCCATAATTAATCTTTTTTATTAATATCTTTTAAAACCGACTCCAACTCTTGAAGACTGATGTCGTTTTTCTTCACAAAAAAAGACACCATACTTTTAAAAGAGCCTTGAAAATAATTGTCGACCAAGGTATTTAAGCTTTGATTGCTATAATCTTGTTTTTTAACCAATGGGAAATAAATATGGCCTTTTCCCTTTTTTTCGTAGTCTACAAAGCCTTTACTTTCTAGAATTCGAACTATGGTGGAAACCGTATTATAGGCTGGTTTGGGTTCTGGTAAGAGGTCTATAATTTGTTT
>NZ_DATGNO010000065.1:0-2905 GCF_035306705.1 Xanthomarina sp. | reverse complement strand
CGCGAAATAAATTAAAGGAAAAGGGCATCCAAAATCCGTCTGCCGTTAAAATAGCGGAAGAGCTTTCTAATTATGTGGAGGAAACGGAAGATTTTCCGCTCGGGGAACGAACCTATAGAGACTACTACAACCAGGCCTTAAAAGAGGACACGGGAGATATAGAAATCAGGCAGCTAAAAGTCGTTACGGGCTTATGTAAGTATGCGGGATTTGAAAATTATTCCGAATTTAAAAACCAAGGTCTTGAAAACCCGAAAGAAAAACGCACGCGTAAGGTGCCTCCGGTCTTTAAAAAATATAAAATCGCCCTCGGGGTGGCGCTCGTACTTCTAATCGCTTTTATAAGCTATACCTCGGTGAACAAACAAAAATGGATGGTATGGGAAACAGATCAGTATGTGGAAGCCCCATTTGATGCCATGACTTTAAATCATGGAGAATTGAAGCTTTATAATGTAGAACGCATCAACCAATTCCGAAAAATATATCCCGATTGCAACACCGATTTTTTCAAGGACGATGGCACGGAAAATCTGTGGTATGGAAAAAATAAAGAGGGCACCTTGGAATATTTCACATCCCTAGGCCTGCATCCCGAAACAGGAAAGACACTAAAAAAAATCACAAAACACATGATTAGAAACCATATTTGTGAAAATTATTAAAACAATCAAAATTATCTGCCTATAAAAATATAGGTTCCCTCCAGTTTTAACTGTAAAGACCTACACCACAATCACGGAAGCCTTAAAAACTTAAACTTCCATGTTTGGCGTTGCAGCCATGAGCTCATGACTAGTGATGGCCTTATTAAAAATGGCTGCATCTGGAGCACGCCATGTTAATCTAGTATAGTTACGGAATCAATTACTAAGCGCCTCCTCAACAGAAAAACAACAACATACGTTTAAATAATATGGAAACTTAAAGTTCTGTTTAATTTTTCTAAGGTCTATGGGCTGAATAAAACAAGGCATTCTTCTTACCTGCAAGCTTTCAAAACAATCTTAATTCTTACTTGTTTTCATATGAAGAAACAAATCCTTAAATAAACCACGAGCTATTAATAACTTCATAATTTCATTCGTACCTGCATAAATTCGGGCCACCCGGTTATTCGCATACATTCTAGCAATGGGGTAATCCCAGATATAACCATAGCCTCCAAATAATTGCAGACATTCATCTACAACCTTACTATGCATTTCTGTTGCCGAATACTTTGCCATAGAAGCACTTTCCGCAGAGAGTTTATTATCCGAAAGTAAGCGGGTACAACGATCTATAAAAGTTTGATGAACCTGCAGTTGGGCAGCACATTCGGCAAGTTTAAATTGGGTGTTTTGGAATCCTGCAATGGGCTGCTTAAAAGCCGTTCTTGTAGAGGTGTATGCAAGGGTTTTTTCTATAGCTCCTTCAGCGCCGCCAACAGCATTAAGTGCCACCGTTAAGCGCTCCCTGGCCAATTCCCGCATCATAATTTTAAAGCCCGAGCCTTCTTCTCCTAATAAGTTGTCTTTGGGAACCTTAACATGGTCAAAAAATAACTCGCAGGTATCTTGAGCTTTCAATCCTATTTTATTCAAAAGAGGGCCTTTCTCAAAACCTTCAGAATCGCTATTTATAAGCAATAACGATACGCCTTCTCTCTCTGTGCCTGGATGGGTTTTTACTGCAACCACACACAAATCGCACAAATGCCCATTGGTAATAAACGTCTTCTGTCCGTTTACTAAATAATGGTCTCCCTTATCTACTGCTGTGGTTTTAATGGCGCGAAGATCACTTCCACAATCTGGCTCCGTCATACAAATGGCTGTAATAAGCTCTCCAGCAGCCATCAATGGCAAGTACTGTTGTTTTTGAGCCTCGCTCCCATATTTTAAAAGGTAGGGTGCCACAATATCGGAATGCAATGAAAACCCAGGCCCACTAATCCCCTCTTTAGCCAATTCTTCAATAAATAAGGCATTAAAACTAAAATCCAAAGCGCTTCCACCATATATTACAGGCATATCCATACATAGTAATCCCAATGCTCCAGCGCGTTTCCAAAGGTCTCGTGGAACCATGCCTTTCTGTTCCCAGGCGTCCATATAATCAATAATGTCATGCTTGATGAAATCTTGTATCATCTTTCGCATCATTTGGTGTTCTTCCGTTGCGTATATCTCGCGTTCTAATAAAACATTCTGTAGCATATAATCTAGTTTTTAGAGGTATTAAGCCAGCCATCTCGTTTTTTATAAAACAGGATACGGCTTCTAATTATAGAAAATATTGTTTTATTTGAAATGGGATTTTTAGCGCGCTAAGATAGTTTGGTTTACCGTAATTTCCTACAAACCGACAAAATAATTAAGAATCTAAACCCCTAATAGCCATAAGAGTATACAACATGCGACTTGAGAGGAGGTCCCTATTGAAATTTAGGGAGCTACTTAAATTCTAAAAGCTAAAACAAGGGACTTTTAATAACCCAGGCAAAGGGTAATAAAGGAATGGTTTAAAAAATGAAACGCTAAAAGCACGTTATAAGTATTGGAGAAAACACCTTTTTTTAAGGCAAATTAGTTTTTTCTTTATCTTTTTTCTTCATGCGTTTCCAAATAAAATAAAGTATCACAAGCACTATAGGTGTAATAACAAATACAATCAAATCAAAGGGTCTAGACAAATCAACGGTGCCGGTGTCTCCTGGGTTTGGTGTGAATGAAGATTTTTGCAGGACTAAAGCATATAAAGTGTTTCGCATGGTTTTTATTTGAAGCTATGAACCCTCAATTTACATAATATTTCGCTGAAAATGTAAAAATGCCTGATAAAACTGGTCCGCATATCAAAACATGTCACCTACAAACTCAGTAAAACCTACCCATCCAATGGTTCAAGTCCAAACAGGAAT
>NZ_DATGNO010000064.1:0-28973 GCF_035306705.1 Xanthomarina sp. | reverse complement strand
ATAATCGGTTAACTTCCTTAAATTTGCAACCTATTTAATAACTTGAGGTAAAAACAGGCAAGTTCAAATTTTAAACTTATGTATAGAAGTCATACGTGTGGTGAATTAAGAGCATCACATATCAATAACGATGTCACACTTTCTGGTTGGGTACAAAAATCTCGTGATAAAGGATTTATAGTTTGGGTTGATTTACGCGACCGTTATGGCATTACGCAGTTAGTTTTTGATGAAGAACGCACGCCTAAAGCCATAATAGAACAGGCGCAAAAACTAGGACGGGAATTCGTAATTCAGGTTAAAGGAACTGTTATTGAACGAGCTTCTAAAAACCCTAATATGGCTACTGGTGATGTAGAAATATTGGTTTCTGAATTAACTGTTTTAAACGAATCCCTACTTCCGCCTTTTACTATTGAAGACAAAACGGATGGTGGCGAAGATATTAGAATGAAATATCGTTATTTAGATATTCGAAGAAATCCGGTAAAAAACAACTTGATTTTCCGTCATAAAGTCGCTCAAGAAGTTAGAAATTATCTGTCTAACGAAGGGTTTATTGAAGTTGAAACTCCTTATTTAATTAAATCCACACCTGAAGGGGCTAGAGATTTTGTAGTTCCAAGTAGAATGAACGAAGGGCAATTTTATGCACTTCCACAGAGCCCGCAAACCTTTAAACAATTGTTGATGGTTGGTGGTATGGATAAATATTTTCAGATAGTAAAATGTTTTAGAGACGAAGATCTACGTGCAGACAGACAGCCAGAATTTACACAAATAGACTGCGAAATGGCCTTTGTTGAGCAAGAAGATATATTAAATGCTTTTGAAGGTTTAACCAGACATCTTTTAAAAGAAGTGAATGGCGTTGAAATTGATCAATTCCCAAGAATGCTCTACGACGATGCCATGCGTTTATACGGAAACGACAAGCCGGACATTCGTTTTGGGATGGAATTTGGGGAATTAAATGAAGTTGCTCAACACAAAGATTTTGGCGTATTTAATTCTGCCGAATTGGTTGTAGCGATTGCCGTTCCTGGAGGAAATGCTTACACAAGAAAAGAAATAGACCAATTAATTGATTGGGTAAAACGTCCTCAAGTGGGTGCTTTAGGAATGATTTATTCTCGCTGTAATGAAGATGGAACTTATAAATCGTCTGTTGATAAATTCTACGATCAAGACGATTTGGCCAAATGGGCTGAAAAAACCGGTGCCAAACCAGGCGATTTAGTTTGTGTACTTTCCGGAGATAAAAACAAAGTACGTGCGCAATTAAGTGCTTTACGTATGGAATTAGCAGAACGCCTAGGTTTACGCAAACCTAACGAATTTGCACCACTTTGGGTAATGGATTTCCCTCTTTTAGAATGGGATGAAGAAACTGAGCGTTACCATGCCATGCACCATCCATTTACAGCACCAAAACCCGGACAATTAGAACTATTGGCTACAAATCCTGGAGACGTAAAAGCCAATGCCTACGATTTGGTATTAAATGGAAATGAAATTGGGGGTGGATCTATTCGTATTCACGATAAAAAAACACAAGCCTTAATGTTCGATTATTTAGGTTTTACCGAAGAGGAAGCTCAAGCACAATTCGGTTTCTTAATGAATGCTTTTGAATATGGAGCGCCTCCACATGGCGGCTTGGCTTTTGGATTGGATAGATTGGTTGCCATTCTTGGAGGTCAAGAAACCATTAGAGATTTTATTGCATTCCCTAAAAATAATTCTGGACGTGATGTCATGATCGATGCTCCCGCTCCAATAGACAATAAACAACTAGAAGAGCTAAGTTTAAAACTTAACTTAAAGTCATAACAACATATTAAACTTGTCCCGATAGCAATCGGGACAATTTTTTTAGTAGTTTTAGATTATGAGAAAGAAGATTGTTAAAATTGTCTTATATATAGCAGTAATACTTACGGTTATCTTGTTTGTATTATACACCTATGCCTATTTTGCAATGACTAATTAAATAAACCAACTTGCCATTTTAAATGAATGTGAACAGTTTTATTAAACAATTTACAGTTTGGAGATATAAGCATATCTCGCAAAAAAACTTTGTTTTACTATTGAGCATTTTTGTGGGTTTATCTACTGGTATAGCGGCATTAATCCTAAAAAACATTACTTATTCCATTCAGGTATTCTTGAAAAAGGGGATTGTTTTCTCTGAAAATCAACTGTATTTTATTTTACCTTTTATAGGTTTGTTTTTGGTTTACCTTATTAAAAAGTATTTGTTTAGAAAAGGAATGACCCCATCGGTTCCTCGATTTATAAAACGGGCAGTTCCTTCACTTTTATATTCTCTTTTAAGACAAAAAGGGTTACTGTCCTACAAACTTATTTATCACCCCATTATTCTAGCTCCTTTAACCGTTGGGTTTGGTGGTTCTGTAGGACTCTTAGGACCAGCAATGACTTCGGGGTCTGCTATAAGTTCTAATTTAAGTAGGTTATTGCGAGTAGATAAAAGAACCAGGACTTTACTTATTGCCTGTGCTACTGCTGGAGCGATTGCTTCCATGTTTAAGTCGCCTATTGCTGCTATTGTTTTCGCTGTTGAAGTGTTTAGTCTCGACTTGACTTTTGCTTCATTATTACCTTTATTAATTGCCTCAATTTCTTCGGTGTTGACCTCCTACTTTTTTCTGGGAGATGAAGTTCTTTTTGATTTTGCAGTAACTGATAAATTCACCATTAGAGATACCGCTTTTTATATAATTTTAGGGCTTGGCACTGGAATGGCTTCCATATATTTCACTAAAATTTACTTTGCGGTCTATGCCTTTTTTGACAGGTTTAAAAACAAGTTTACCAAACTTTTAGTGGGAGGCTTTGCTATTGGGGTCATGCTGTATTTTATTCCACCTCTTTATGGGGAAGGTTTAAGTTTTACAAAAGATCTTTTTGAAGGGAATTATTTAAGTGCTTTAGGTACTAATCTTTTCGATAAATATCTAGACAATATTTGGGTAGTCATTATACTCTTAATCGGATTTACCGTTTTTAAGGCCATAGCTATGACCACCACTTTTGCTGCCGGAGGAGTTGGAGGAGTTATTGTACCAACTATGGTAATGGGAAGTGCTTTAGGAAATGTGGTTGCCAAAATAGTTAATAACATAGGTCTTGGCCATCAAGTATCCGAATCTAATTTTACTTTGGTTGGAATGGCAGGGTTAATTGCAGGGGTAATCCATGCACCCTTAACAGCTATCTTTTTAATTGCTGAAATTACTGGAGGTTACGAATTGTTTTTACCGCTTATGATTACGGTAGCTATTTCCTACTTAATTACTAAAAACTATATGGAACATACCATTTACACCAAGGAGTTAGCCGAAAGAGGAGATTTATTAACCCATGATAGGGACCAGAATGTTTTAACCACTATGAATTTAGATAGTGTGATAGAGAAAGATTTCATCTCCCTTCGACCTGAAATGTCTCTTGGAGATATGCTCTACAAGGGCGTTTCCAAATCCAATCGAAACTTATTTCCTGTAGTGGATGATGATCATGTCTTGGTGGGTATTATTCTTTTAGATGATATTAGAAGCATCATGTTTGACCAAACATTATACAATTCGACTTCGGTGGAAACTTTTATGCAATTACCACCAGGTTTTATAAATTATGACAAGGATAATATGAGCCAAGTAATGCAGAAGTTTCAAGATACCAATGCTTGGAATTTACCTGTAATTAAAAATGGAAAATATTATGGCTTTGTTTCAAAATCTAAATTATTAACGGCGTATAGACGCGAATTACTTAACTTTACCTAATGAAACCTTCACTGATTAAATACATCACGCTTTTCTTTTTTATCCTTTCTGTGGGTGGTATTGTTTTAGGATATGTTTTAGAAACAGATTATTCACAAAAGCTTATTGGTTTTGGCGTTGTTGGACTGTTTATTATTGTATTCCCATTATTTTCATACTATAGATGGAAAGACAGAAGCTTTAAGGACTATATGATTACTAAAGATAGTTTAGATAAAATGCGAGAGTATAGAGAACGAAAAGACACTTAATTTAAATTTCTTTTTTCTATAAAAAATCGCTTCAGGAGCTCTGTTGCTTCTTCAGCCAAAACACCTCCAAGCATCACGGTTTTTGGATGCAATTTGGTTTTTAATGCAATACATCCTCTTTCTTCATCTCTAGCGCCATAGACTATTTTAGTTATTTGACTCCAATATAAAGCCCCTGCACACATTTGGCAAGGTTCCAGAGTTACATAAAGTGTGCAATTGTGAAGATATTTACCTCCCAAAAAATTAGAGGCAGCCGTAATAGCTTGCATCTCGGCATGGGCTGTTACATCTGTTAAAAGCTCGGTTAAATTATGGGCTCTAGCAATAATACGATTATCCACTACTATTACTGCTCCCACAGGAATTTCACCTTTCTCGAAAGCAGCCTCTGCTTCTTGTAATGCTTTTTTCATAAAATAGACGTCGTCGAACAAATTTTCCATACATGTAAAAATAAAAAAAGACAGCTATAAACCTATAGCTGTCTTTAATAATTCAATTTAAAAATTTACTTAGTTTTTAATAACCTTATGGTTTGCACTAAATCCTTCTCCATCTATATTTAAAATATAAATTCCAGATTGCAAGTTATTAATATCCATTTCTACTTGGTTAAATAACTCTACTTTTTTAGAAAGCACTTGTCTTCCGTTAATATCTGTTATAGTAAGGGTTACTTGACCGTAGTTTTTAGCAGTTTTAATAAACAAACGTCCATTGGTTGGGTTTGGATATACTTTATAGCTACTAGTGTTAAACTCTTCAATTCCAATAGTTGTACAGTTAACTAAACTAGGATCTGTATCTGGAAGTGTTGTAAAATCCTCAGTTTGGTCTGTCATACTAAAAGATGTTCCTTGGCTAGCATTTACACCAACACCTCTTCTAGCAAACACGTCCCAAATTAAACATTGATCCTTTCCGCCCATAGCTGTATCGGCAGCTAAAATAGCATCTCTACCTACTACAAAGCCCGGTTGGCAACCCTGTAATTTTAATCCATCGATAACTACTTGCATCACTTTGTTGTTTCCACCTGTTCCTGTATATAAATCTGGGTCGAAACCATACTTATCTACATAAGCCCAAGTTAAGTCCCATAACATAGTAGCCCAAACAAAGCCTACTCCGTGAGGACTAACAACATTTTGAGTATCATTTGTATCTCCATATGTATAATCGTTAATGGCAAAATCTGTACTATAAGGTGCCAATCTAATTCCAAGCGCATTTGTTGGTTGTCCAACGGCATAGGTTCCCATACCTCTGGCGTCTTCTGCTTGATCTCCTGGTTTCATGGTAAGCATTAATGCGAACCAATCTGACCAACCTTCACCCATTTGTTCTTTATTTAATATCCCTCCAAGACAGTTAGTACTTGGTCCTCCTGTTAATCTCGTAGAAATACCGTGTCCATATTCGTGAGCAATAATTCCATTGTCGAAACTACCATCTCGCATATAGACTCCTGTTCCTTGTAAAGTAACACTAACTGTTTGCGTTTGAATGGCGTTCATTAAAATTTGACCATCAGCATAACTCATAAATACGGAAGGAATAGTAAATAATGGATTTGGCTCTCCTGCCATGTTCACATAAGGTGTATAAGCTGGATCGTTAGTTGGATTGTTGTGGTTTATTACAATAACAGCAATAGCACCCGCATTTTCCGCATTTCTTATTTTATCTACAAAAGGACAATCTCCTCTCATAACAATGGCAATTTTACCAGCTACGTTAGCCGCATTGGTAAGTGCAGCACAACCTTCAATCGGAACTGAAGAGCCTGCACTAACAACTACTAAATCTCCTGTTACAGGTGTTTCGCCAATTCCCATAATGGTGTTTGGAGGCGTTGTTGCAGGGTTAACAGCTTGATATGGTCCAGCAATAGATGTGTTGTTTACAGTTACTAGGTTTTGAACTCCTCCCGGAGCAGGCCATAAATACATCTGCATTCTAGGAGCACCCCCATCAGTTGGGGTTGCAAAATTAGCATTACCTACACTTTCTCCATCTTGAGCTTCTGCGCGAACAGCATCGTTACCTAATCCGCCATTGCCATAGTTGTTTTGTTGGAAGTTTCCAGAAACTTCATCAAAACCGTAACGGTACCATACATCGTGCATGACGTTGCTCACGTAAAATAAATTTGTAACAGAGGCATCTAGATATCCTATTGGTTCTTGACTTAAGTTTAATGGAAAATTAAAATTTAAAGCTGCTGTTCCATTAGGGGAATAACCTGGATTATTTGTATTCGCTGTATCATCGTAAGCATATACGTTATTTCCTCTAGTAATTGTATATTCTGCACCTGCAGCACCGTTGGTATCGTGCCAACCGTATGGTGAAGCTACATCGTCTGCAGGAGACGTCAATAAAGTTCTTCCTCCAAAACTAGGAGCTTCAACTGGAAATGCAAAAACATTGTATTGAGACCCGTCGGCTACAAAAGAATTAGCTCTAAATAAAGAAAAGTCTTCTTTAGAGTTTGCGTGGAACGTATGGTTAGAATGATCACCATCGCCAAAATCACAAGATAATACCCAATCAGTAGTATCGATTATTTGACCAGTTACGGCATCTACTCGTACACTCCACCAATTTTTTCCACTTAAAGTATCGATGTTTAAATCCCAAGCCAATTTTAAAGTGCCTTGCTCTTCTGAGTAGAAATACACTAGTTTAACTGGAATATTAGTTTGAGAAACATTTGCACCGTTATAGACAAACTCATTGCCTTTTGCTGAAATTAATTCTAACCCTTGAACACTTCCTAGATTCAATTGCGCAGCCGCGTTTTCCAAAGCACGTTGTGCATTGATTTGAGGCGTTATGGTGTTTGCTTTTTGACTGATTTCACTTATAAAGCTATTAGCATAATAAAAAACAACATTGTCTTTTACTGCAACACTAGAAACAGCATTATAAATATCAATCCCCTGATAACGTTGATTAACGTATACATGATTGATTTTTGTACTTTTTGAAAAGTACTCATTAGTAACATATAAATCCTGAATATCGTTAGCCGTCAGGTTATAAGCTGCTTGGTTCTTGATTAAGTAAGTTTTGATAATGCTGCTATACTCTGAATTAGCAAGATTATGCTGCGCAAAACCTACTAATCCAAAAAATAACATACCAACAACTAATAATCTTTGGATGTAATTTTTTTTCATTCTATTTGTTAGTTTTTTTAATTTGAATTATACAAATATAAGCTCCATCTTCTTATTATTATAATATAATCATAATAAATCTTTAAAATACTCCATAAAGCCATGAAATTAACAGTTATTTTAATAATTTTACCAGATAATTCGTACTCATGCCTACAGATTTTTTAAATTCTATTGAATCTCCAGAAGATTTACGCAAACTTCAAAAAGAACACCTTCCAAAGTTAGCCAAAGAATTAAGACGCTTTATAATTGATATTGTTGCTACCAAAGAAGGACATTTAGGAGCTAGTTTAGGCGTTGTAGAACTCACTATTGCTTTGCATTATGTATTCAATACACCACAAGACCTGTTAGTTTGGGATGTAGGACATCAAGCATACGGCCATAAAATATTAACTGGCAGAAAAAACAATTTTCACACCAATAGACAATTGCATGGAGTCAGCGGGTTTCCTAAAAGAGACGAAAGCGTTTATGATACGTTTGGAGTTGGACACTCTTCCACTTCTATTTCTGCTGCTTTAGGCATGGCCCTCGCCTCCCAACTTCAAGGCGATATGCACAGACAGCACATAGCTATTATTGGCGATGCATCTATTGCTAGCGGGATGGCCTTTGAAGGTTTAAATCATGCTGGGGTTACAGACGCCAATTTATTAGTGGTTTTAAATGATAATGCCATTGGGATTGATCCTTCCGTTGGGGCTTTAAAACAATATTTGACCCATGTGAAAAAAGGCACCGAAAAACAAGATAATATTTTCGAAGCTCTTAATTTTAACTATTCTGGTCCTATTGATGGGCATGATATTTTTAAACTTATTTCTGAATTAGAGCGACTTAAAACTTTAAAAGGCCCAAAGTTCTTACATGTTATTACCAAAAAAGGTAAAGGCTTAAAACAAGCTGAAGACAATCAAGTTACTTATCACGCCCCAGGAAAATTTGATGCTATTACTGGTGAGTTAGTAATAAAAAACAAAATAAAACAACCGCCTAAATACCAAGATGTCTTTGGTTTTACACTAGTTGAATTAGCTAAAAGCAATCCAAAAATTATTGGAATTACACCTGCCATGCCTACTGGAAGTTCCTTAAAATACATGATGCAGGAAATGCCTGATCGTGCATTCGATGTGGGGATAGCCGAGCAACATGCCGTAACATTGGCTGCTGGAATGGCAACCCAAGGCCTCATTCCATTTTGCAATATCTATTCCACCTTTTTACAACGTGCCTACGATCAAATTATCCATGATGTTGCTCTACAAAACTTACCCGTTATTTTTTGTTTGGATCGCGCGGGCTTGGTTGGACAAGATGGCGCTACGCATCACGGCGTTTTTGATTTAGCTTATTTACGTTGCATTCCAAACCTGATTATTTTTGCACCCAGAAACGAAATAGAACTCAGAAACATCCTTTACACTGCGCAACTTGGCAAACTAAAACAACCCCTTGCTATTAGATATCCTAGAGGAAGAGGCGTTACCCAAGATTGGCAACAAGATTTTTCTGAGATTAAAATAGGCACAGCCATCAATTTAAAAAAAGGGAAAAGTATAGCTGTTTTAAGTATAGGTACTATTTCTAAGAATTGTACGGAAGCAATAGATTTACTACCTGTAGAAAACGTTGTGTCTCATTACGATATGCGATTTGCAAAGCCTTTAGATGAAGTTTTACTCCACAGCATTTGTAGTAGTTATAAAGTAATTATAACGGTAGAAGATGGTTGTGTTCTAGGTGGGTTTGGATCGGCTGTTATAGAGTTTGCAGCGCAACACCATTATAAAAACACTTTTAAAACACTAGGAATTCCTGATAAGTTTATAGAACATGGCACTACCGAGGAGTTGCAACTTGAATGTGGCATAGATAGTTTATCTATTTCTAAAACATTATCTGGATATCTAGAGTCGACCAGCTTTACTTAAGAATTTTAATTCATTGAAAACTTACTCATAATCCGCGTAGTATTGTTGTGCATTAATCTCAGAAGCTCCTGTTTCATTTATTTCCTTCAATACCAATACAGCTACAAAAACAACAAATACGATTACAATAGCTCCAAATAGATTTTTTTTCATTTTAGGTTAGATTTGGGTTTTAAGATTTATAAAAGTAGTTTATTTAGTTTTTTTACACAAGTACCTATAAATAAAAAACAGAAAGGAGATCTGTTTTTATTTATAAAGCAATACCCTTTATTTTTTTATATTTTAGAATGGCTTGACTATCTGATAGTAAGGACACATAATTACAAACACTTAAAAGCTTGACGTATGTAGTACTTTCTTCCTCAAAATAAAGATCGGGAATACTTTTAAGAATCAACAAATCGTAATTGGAGGCTTTTTCTAGGGTTTTATTAATCACAGCCTTCGTATAAACATTTAAAAGTGTACTAATAACTTCGAAACCGATAATTTCCTTGTCTATAACTTCTTCAGATTGATACACCTTTTTAACACTTATCTTAATAATGTCATTAATTTGAGCTTCATACTGACTTTTATCTAACAATCCTGTTGTAAAACTATCGTTTAAGATGGCTTCTTCATTGGTTAAAAACACATCTACTGCTTCGTTTATTAAGGTGTTTATGGCTAGCGCCCTCAAGTAACTTATGCGGTCTTGGGTATTAGAAAGTAGATGATATTTTTTAGAATTAATAGAATGTTTTACCAGGTTTATCAAATATTCTAGGGCATATTCTTCTTGAATAAGCCCTAAGTTAATACCGTCCTCAAAATCAATAATAGTATAGCAAATATCGTCTGCAGCTTCGACCAAATATGTTAAGGGATGTCTGGAAAAACTTAAATCTTCTTTGGCTCCTCTTTTTAGTAAGCCTAATTCATCTGCAACGTCAATAAATAGCTTTTTTTCACTTTGAAAAAACCCGTATTTCTTATCGGAAATATGACTGCTTGGTTTTTTAGGTAAAGATTCCTTTGGATATTTTGTAAAAGCACCAAGGGTGGCATAACTTAATCTCAAACCTCCTTCTCTTCCTATTCTACTTTGAGTGACAATTTTAAAACCATTGGCATTTCCTTCAAAATCGCATAGATCTTGATATTCCTTTTCGGTTAATTGGTTTCTATACGGTTTACCATTTCCTGATATAAAGAATTCCCCAATTGCTTTTTCCCCAGAATGTCCAAAAGGTGGATTTCCAATATCGTGGGCTAAAGCGGCTGCTGCTACTATGGCTCCAAAATCGTTCGGCTGATACCCATGAATGGCTTGCAAATGCGGATATTTCTCAATTAATTTGGCTCCAACCTTTCTACCTAAAGTTCTTCCAACCACACTAACTTCTAGACTATGTGTTAATCTGGTATGAACAAAATCTGTTTGAGATAAGGGAATGACTTGGGTCTTATCTTGAAGACTTCTAAATTCTGACGAAAATATAATCCGATCATAATCCACTTCAAACCCTAAACGAGTTTCGTCTTGTTCTTTTCTTAAACGCTTGTTTGTGTCCCCATATCGTTTTAAGGAGAGTAGTTGTTCCCAGTTCATAGTTACTATTTATCTGTTGCAAGATACATTTTTTCGTGTTTTAAAAACCCTCATATATAAACAATTCTATTGAACTTGATGTTATGTTATCATTTCTAAATACATCATTTTACGTAAATCCAATAACATTAAGCTAACCGTTTTATTACAATGGCATAATCTAGGATTAACACACTCTTTACATTGTTACAGTTTCTTTGCGTCAACAAAACAACTAAAGAACTAAACATATAAATGAAACATATTTTTCTCCTTTTTATCTTGATGACTTCCTTAACTACCTATGCCCAAAATACGGGCTCAATAACTGGTAAATTGATCGATTTAGATTATAATAACGAACCTTTGGTTTTTGCTAACATCTTAATAAAGGGGACTATAAAAGGAACCACATCAGATTTCGATGGCATATATGAAATAAATAATGTTGAACCAGGAACACATACTGTAATCTACAGTTTTATTGGTTATGAAACCCAAGAAATTGACGTTGAGATTATAGCACATAAAGAAACCAAAATAAATGTTTCTATGAAGGCTAGCACTGCTTCTTTAAATGAAATTTTAATTCAAACTACAACCACAAGAGAAAGTGAAACCGCTTTATTATTAGACCAAAAGAAAGCTGTTGAAATAAAACAAAGTATTGGTGCCGATGAATTGTCTAGAAAAGGAATTAGTGATGCTGCTGGTGCTGTAGCAAAAATTTCAGGGGTTTCTAAACAAGAAGGTTCCAGCAATGTATATGTGCGAGGTTTAGGAGATAGATACTTAAACACGACTATGAATGGACTGTCTTTACCTTCTAATGATGTTAATAAGAAGAATATAAACTTAAATATCTTCTCTTCAGATATTATTCAAAACGTATCTATAAGCAAGGCATACGCTTCAAAATTTTATGGCGATTTTTCGGCAGGAAACATTGATATATCTTCAAAAGATTATAGTGGCAACGGTTTTTTCAATGCTTTTACTACTACTGGTTTCAATACAAACGCCATAGACAAGAATTTTGTAAGAAGCGAAGGTACTGGCTATTTTGGTTACTATGGCAGGTACAATCACAACCCATTTGCTGTTATTTTATCTCATGGAGTCGACCCTATAAATGTAAGCTCTCCTATTAATGTAGGCTATGGAGCTTCAGCAGGAAAATCCTTCAACTTAAAAAATGGGTCCCGAATAAATCTATTTGCTACAGCTTCATTTGAAAACAACTACGAATACAGAAAGGGTTCTGCCGTAGATTATACGCTAACCGAAAAAAAAGCTTTTATAGATAATGCGGAAGAATATGAATACAACACGACAACTACAGCTATGGCCAATGTAAATTACTCCATTGATGATGCAAATTCTGTTAGATATAATTTCTTATTTATTAATAATTCATCAGATGTTGTTGGCTATTTTGGAATAGATGGAAAAGGTAGAAATAGAGATGCTCAAGCTAATTCAGACAAAGGTTTTTATCAAATGAATGTTCAATTTGATCAAACACAAATGTTTGTCAACCAATTATTAGGAAACCATACCTCAGGAAAGTTTGACGTGGATTGGGGCTTTGGATACAACTCTGTTTTCTCTAAACAACCAGACAGGAAACGTATAAGTGTTGAAAATTATCACTTAGCTTTAGATAACGATATAGAAACAAACCCCATTTTTTATAGCAATGTGGTTTTCGATAATCAACGTTATTTTCAAGATATTCAAGACGAAGAATATAACGGAAGACTAAATTTAGCCTATCAGGCTAACGAGACATTAAAATTAAATGTTGGTTTTAACGGTAAAAGCAAACAAAGAAATTTTGAAAACATCCGTTATGGTTATGATATAGTAGAGAATGGTTATCAAATCTCTAATGTAAACAATTTCAACAGTATCTTTAATTTAGAGAATTTAAACCTCAACCCTGGCGATGAAGGTGTTTATGAAATAAAAGTTATTAATAACATCCCAACCCTATCAAATACCAATAGACCTGGTTTACCAGAAAATACTTATAATGGTACATTAGATGTTTTCTCTGGATATATAGATGCTGAAATTACAGCTGGAGAAAAATGGCTAATTGTTCCTGGAGTGAGATTAGAATCATTTCAACAAGACATTGCATTCGATGTGATTAACCTTGGAAATCAAGGTGAAAATAAAATAAGTTCTTACGACAATTTCTTCTTACCAAGTCTTAATGTAAAATACGCTTTAACCAATAACCAAAACCTTCGCTTTTCTGCAAGTCAGACTGTTTCTATTCCAGAATTTAAAGAAGTTGCGCCTTTTGTTTACGAAGATATTTCGACTAAAATTGGGGGAAATCCAGATCTATTAGACAAAGGTTATTCAAAAATTATAAACCTCGATTTAAAATACGAATGGTTCTATACTAAAAGTGAAATTATCTCGGTTGCTCTATTTACTAAAGAAATTAACGATCCAGTAAACTTAGTAGTTGGTGCCGATGCCACAGGAACACAGCGTTATTTTAGAACAGGTGATAAAGCAAATGTGTATGGAATTGAAGTAGAATTAAGAAAAAACTTAATTACTAACGATACTGACAACTCTAAACTTTCCCTAGGTTTTAACGCAACATACATGAAAACCAAACAGGATTTATACAACTCAATAGATGGAACTTATTACGATGTAAGTTTTAATAAATCTGAAGACAAGCTGCAAGGTGCTTCTCCGTTAATACTAAATGCAGACATCAATTACTCTCCAACTTTTGGAACCTATAAACCTATAGCCAATTTAGTATTCTCTTACTTCTCAGACAGAATAGATGCTTTAGGCTCAGGACAATTAGGAAATATTATTGAAAAAGGAGTGCCAACTCTAGATTTTATCTGGAGAAACAACTTTAACAATAAGTTAGAAATAAACTTCAGTATCAAAAATCTATTAAATCCAACCATAGAATATTTTAGAGAAACAACTTTAGGAGACATTGCTGTAAACTCAGCTAACGGCAAGGGTATTACAGATTATAAAAAAGGGATGGATTTAGGAGTTCAACTTAAATATAAATTTTAAACACAATTAATAAACTAAACAAAAATGAAACTAGAAAAAATGAAAAACAACTTAATTTTAGGAACTGCACTAATAAGCATGCTTTTCTCTTGTACAACAGACGACACATCCGACATTAATATTACAGACAATAGCACAACAAACAACAATAGTGGCGGTGAAACTCCAAATCCTGAAACTATTTTCTTATCGGGTACTTATACACAAGATTTAATACTTGATGCCAACAACACTTATAAAATAAACGGCTCTTTAATCATGGCTAGCGGAACTACTTTAGAAATTCCTGCCGGAATGACCATAAAAGCTTTAGCATCTGGCGCAAATGTTTACGTGGCTATTTCTCAAGGTGCTAAAATAATTGCTAATGGCACAGTAAACAGTCCTATTGTTTTCACTTCAGATGCTTCTACTCCTTCTGCTGGCGATTGGGGAGGATTAATCATTTTAGGAAAAGCACCTATTAACTCGGTTGCTGGAAACGCTACTTCTACTTCAGAAATTGCTAGTTTACCTTATGGTGGCACAGATGCTTCAGACGATTCTGGAATTGTTCGTTATGTACGTGTAGAGTATTCTGGTGGAGCTGCAGATGGACAGTCAGAAAATAACGGTTTCTCTTTCTATGGTGTAGGAAACGGAACAGTAGTAGAATATATTCAAGCTTTTGAAGGAAAAGATGATGGTGTTGAGTTTTTTGGAGGTACCGTAAATGCTAGCTACGTATCTGTTATTAACGCCCAAGACGATTCTATAGACTGGACAGAAGGCTATACTGGGACCATTACAAATGCCTATATCAAACATGGTGTTAATCATGATAAAGGTATTGAAGCAGATGGATATAATACAGATTTCAGCAATGCTACTGGCTACTACTCGAAGCCTACTATTACCAACCTTACCATTATAGGACAAGGTTCTACTACTGGAAATGAAGCCATAAGACTAAGAGCAGGAACTCAAGGCATTTTTAACAACGTATTAATTAATGGTTTTGAAGAAGCTTTTGATTTAGATGGTGATGCAGGAGATAACCCTACTGGTGCTGGTGTTATAAGTGGCGACCTATATGTAAGCAATATTACTTTTACAGATGTTACTTTAAAAATGAAAAACGATACTGGTGAAACATTTACAGAATCAGATTTTATTTCAGGAGAAGGAAATGGAACTGGAACAGATTATGCCTCTTGGGGAGCTACTTGGACTGTAAAATAAATAGTTGTGAATTAGTCTAACAAAAAAAGCATCCTAAATTTAGGATGCTTTTTTAATGAGTAGCATCATAATTCGCAGAAACTTTTTTTCTACCTTCTGTGTTAAAACTCAACCATTCGCCCTGAAGCTTTCCATTTAGAGTATAAGTGCTTGTTTGACTTATAACTCCATTGTCATAATAATAAACCACTTCAATTAAATTTATGCTCGTATTAAGTTTTAATTCTCTTTCTTGTACAAAAGAGCCTACAGGAATTAAAAAGACAAAAAACATTAAAATGTTCTTTATAATTATTGGGTTTATTTATTCTATTCCAAACATAACTATTTAAAAACATTAAGACTGCGCTTTCTTAGCGTTCATTTTACCTTTTAAATTTAAGCAACTAATTACAAGTAAGTTATACGCCATTTAATGGCTATGCATTATCTTAATAATCCCGTTACAATAAGCTTTTAAATATTAATGATCTTTGTAATGTCTTAAGATAACAAATTAAGTAATTTCATATAATCTATTAGTTTTTGTCGACAATATTATCATGACATCTATGGCTGCTTTCGGCCAAAGCAGGCTTTTTTTAAAAATTTAATAGGTAGAAAACATAAATTTAACTTTATATTAGGTTCTTTGTAGCTACAAAAACTAAAAGCCTTATATGAAATTTAAAGTACTTGTAATTTTACTATTACTCGTTTCTGCCAATCTTGTCCACGCACAAGAAATAACCTCGTCAAAATTTGGTAAAGGTATATTTAACATTGTGGGTCAGGATAGTTCGTGGGCTATGAAGATTGGCGCCAGAATGCAATTTTTAACTTTAGCTAGTTGGGAAAACAATAACGGCGAACTCATGAATGGTGAAACTGCCTTTTTAGTAAGAAGAGCAAGGTTAAAATTTGACGGGTATGTATTAACTCCAAAACTTACTTATAAACTTCAATTGGGTTTTTCTAATAGAGATATGGCTGGAGCTTCTATTTATACTAGCAATACTCCAAGATTTATTATTGATGCTGTCTTGAAATGGAATTTTTACAAAAATTTCGAATTATGGTTTGGCCAAGCGATTCTTCCCGGAAATAGAGACGCTATTATATCCTCTGGAAACCTCCAGTTTGTAGATCGATCTATTTTAAGTGGTGAGTTTACTCTAGATCGCGATTTAGGAATTCAATTCAGGCATCATTTTAAGCTTACAGACACTTTTGTAATTAGGGAAGCCTTAGCTTTTACGCAAGGCGAAGGAAGAAATGTAACTACTGGTAGCCACGGTGGACTTCAATATACCGGCCGTTTGGAGTTTTTACCTTTAGGATTATTTCCTGACAACGGAGATTATATAGGCGGTTCTTTAAATAGACCACAGAGCCCAAAACTTGCAGTTGGTGTGACTTACGATTTCAACAATAATGCTGTTAAAACAAGAAGCAATCAAGGAGTTTACATGATAACCGATTCGGGTTTTTATAAAACAAACATAACCACCCTCTTTATCGATACTATGTTTAAACACAAAGGTTTTTCTTTTATGGGTGAATATGCCAAGCGAGATGCTGAAAACCCGGTAGCCATAAACGATGACGGTATTCCAACCGGTCAAATAGTTCAGGTAGGCTCTGCTTTAAACCTACAAGCTGGTTATTTATTTAAAAGCAATTGGGAAATTGCCAGCCGTTTTTCGAATGTGGATTTCAATAATAGTATTTTTAATGAAAGCACTGTTAACGAATACACTTTGGGCATTTCAAAATATATTGTGGGCCATAAATTAAAAGTACAGTCGGATGTTACTTATTTAGACACAGAAAATATAAATAGCAGATTGGCATATAGACTTCAGTTTGAAGTTCATTTCTAATTAATAACATTTTGGTAACATGGTAACCAAAAACACGATAGATATTTGCATAGACTTATAAGACTCTAAAATATATGGAAAATATTTACTTATTAATGATTGTTGCCTTGGCCGTTTTAGCCGTAGCCGATTTAATTATTGGTGTAAGCAATGATGCTGTTAATTTTCTAAATTCTGCCATAGGATCTAAAGCCATTCCCTTTAAAACCATTATGATTGTTGCAAGTGCCGGAGTAGCTATTGGTGCTGTTTTCTCTAGCGGAATGATGGAAGTTGCTAGAAATGGTATTTTTAATCCTGATCAATTTATGTTTAATGAAGTCATGATTATTTTCATGGCGGTTATGATTACAGACATTTTGTTATTGGATTTCTTCAATACCATAGGGATGCCTACATCGACTACCGTATCTATAGTTTTTGAACTTTTAGGTGCTTCGGTGGCTATGGCTTTAATAAAAGTAGCGCATGATGGAGGTAGTTTAACAGATGCTATTAATTATATAAACACATCCAAAGCAACCGAAATTATATTCGGAATCCTGCTCTCCGTGGTTATTGCATTTACCATAGGAGCCATGGTACAGTGGGTTGCCAGACTTTTACTTTCATACAACTTTGAAAAGAAAGCCCATTGGGTTGGTGCCTTATTTGGAGGTATTGCCTTAACATCCATTACCTATTTTATTTTTATAAAAGGATTGAGCGGAACGTCTTTAGCCTCCCAAAAACTTGATTTCTTAGGAGACACCACTTTAAAAGATTATATAGAATCGCACGTTTCAGTTATTGTTGCTCTCAGTTTAACTTTTTGGACTTTATTGTCTTATCTTTTATTAGCTCTATTAAAAATAAACATCTACAAACTTATTATCTTAGTTGGAACCTTTGCCCTAGCATTGGCCTTTGCTGGTAACGACTTAGTAAATTTTATAGGAGTACCAATTGCTGGATGGGTATCTTATTCTACTTGGGCAGGCTCTGGAGTAGCTGCAGATGCCTTTAGCATGGCCTTTCTGGCAGACCAAGTGCCAACCCCAACCATCTTGTTAATTGCTGCAGGACTCATTATGGTTGCCACCTTATGGTTTTCTAGCAAAGCTAAAAGCGTGGTTAAAACATCGTTGGACTTATCTAGTCAAGAAGAAACCAAAGAACGCTTTCAGCCTAATTTCTTGTCTCGAACTTTTGTAAGAACTGCCATTTTAGGATCGCAAATGTCATCTTATTTACTCCCGGAATCCTGGCAAGCTAAAATTGAAAAGCAATTTGAAAAGCCTGTTATTCCATTAAAAAGAGATAAAACTTATGAGTTGCCCGCCTTCGATTTAGTTCGTGCCGCTATAAATTTAATGGTTGCCGCTGCTTTAATATCTGTTGCAACTTCCATGAAGCTACCATTATCTACTACGTACGTGACGTTTATGGTTGCTATGGGAACCTCTTTGGCCGATAGAGCTTGGGGTGCAGAAAGCGCTGTTTATAGAGTAGCTGGCGTATTAAATGTTATTGGTGGCTGGTTCTTTACCGCTTTTGTAGCCTTTATTTCTGCAGCTATTATTGCTTATTTCCTTAATTGGAATGTACAGGTTATGGTACCTATATTTTTATTAATAGCCACTTTATTATTGGTTAGAAGTTATATTGCACATAAAAAGAAAGCACAAGAAACCAAGGAAGAAGGTAGCTTAACCCGTGCAGAAAGCAGCTCCGTTCAAGGTGTCATCCACGAAAGCGCAGAGAATATTGCCCATGTTATTAAACGAGGGAATAGAATTTACACCAATGCTATTAACGGCTTGGCCAAGCAAGATTTAACCTTACTTAAAAAGAACAAAAAACAAGTTATAAAGCTCTCGGATGAAATAGATGAATTACGAGATCATATTTTTTACTTTATAAAAAACCTAGACGAGTCTAGCATTGGTGCTAGTAGCTTTTATATTAACATTTTAGGCTATTTACAGGATATTGCACAATCTTTAGAATACATCTCTAAAGTGAGTCATAAACATGTAAACAACAATCATAAGAAACTTAAATTTAGCCAAATAAAAGAGTTAAAGGAAGTCGATGCACGTTTTGAAAGACTCTTCGAAAACACAAGAAATGCTTTTGAATCCCGTTCTTTCGAAGAAATAGGTCTTATTTTAAATAGAAAGGCCGAGATTGTATCTTTAGTTAGCACTAAAATCCAGAAACAAGTAGAACGTACTAGAACCGAAGAGTCCAGTCCTAAAAACACGACCCTATATTTTAGTATCCTCTTAGAGACTAAAGATTTATTAGCAGCTATTATGAATTTATTGGAAGAGTACCACGGTGCCTTTGACAGTTCCATAAAGCCCGCTAAACTTTCAGATGAACAAGCAGAATAAAACCTTGTTTATTTATTAGGTATTTGAAGAGATGTTTTTAAAAAAAAACATAAAAAAAACCAGTTTACACTGGTTTTTTTAATTGATTAATAGCAACCATCTATAAAATGAAATGCGTATCCCTTAATTAATAGCGAAACAAATATCGGAAAAAAAATTCCTTAAAAATTATCTAATGTATGGTTGGTATAAAATACTGTATGGTTGGTAATATTCAGCTTCAAATTTTTTAAAAACAAATTAAAAACCAACCTATTATACATATAACCAAACCAACTATACATCTATAATTTAAAACCAAACAATATATTCTTATCTTTGAGTATATGATAAAAGCAGTAATTGTTGATGATGAGCCTAAGGCAATTAAAAGCCTCTTATGGGAATTGGAAAGTTTTAGCAACGAGATTCAGATTGTCGAAACTTTTACCAGTCCCGAGAAAGCTATTGACTATTTAAAAACGCACACTCCAGACTGCCTGTTCCTAGATATAAATATGCCCACCATGGATGGGTTTCAGTTTTTAGAGAGTATAAACCATAAGGATTATGCCGTTATTATCACTACTGCCTACAACGAATACGCATTAAAAGCCTTAAAAAACGAAGCTATCGATTATCTCTTAAAGCCTATAGATTCCGATGATTTGGAGGAAACCATAAAAAAGATAAAAAAATTCCATGCCAATAATTTCTCCATTTCGAAAGTTGAAGCAGCACTTTTAAATTTTAATTCCAATCTAAAACAACAGAAAATTATTTTAAACACCGAAGGCAAACTGGTGTTTTTGAATATAGACGATATTTTATATATAGAATCTGATGGTAACTACAGTACTTTTTTTATGACCAACAATCAAAAAATGGTCGTTACCAAAAAAATAAAGGAAATCGATGCTATTTTACCTGAAAAATATTTCTTTAGAATTCACAACTCATATGTTATAAACCTTAATAAAATAAAGGAGTTTGTAAAAAATGAAGCTTATGTACTTATGGAATCAAATGAAAAAATCCCTGTTGCTCGTCAAAGAAAAACCGATTTTTTAAACAAACTATAAAACAAATGACAAGGTTTTTACTCCATTGCAATTTTTCGTTTTTAGCTAAATCCTACCTTCGTTATTTTTTAGTAAGTTTCTTTCTTATTCCGCTAGCTATCCAGGCACAGGTTGACGTTGGAAATCATTATAAAATTCTTGTAGATCATGTTTTGGGAAGAAAAGCTACAGATTATCAGTTTTTAGATTCTGTATTCTATGAATTCTCTACAGATACCCTAAAAATGAGTTACCTATTAAAGGAGTCTAACGAGTGCCATTTTCTAAAAGGTGAAAGCTACGCACTTAATATGTTGGGGGAATCTTACCGGAATATATCTAACTATAATAAAGCCGTAGAACTTCATGAAAAAGCTTTAATAAAAGCTAAACAAGCTGAAAGCATAGATTTAGAAGTAATCAGTTTAAATATGCTTGGAGTTGTTTATAGAAGACAGGATGTTATCCGAACAGCTTTAGACTTTCATAAAGAAGCACTCGATCTGGCAGAAACAGTAAACCCTATGACAGCCAGCCTTAAACACAGTATTGCCATCTCTCAGAACAGTATGGGTAATATTTATTTGGCTTTAAAACAATACGATATGGCTTTGGGTCTGTTTAAAAAATCCTTGGATATTGAGCGGGAATTAGACAATAAATTAGGCCTGGCCATTAACTATCATAATATTGGTTATGCCCAAGAAGCTAAAGGCATGCTGGATGAAGCCCTAATAAATTACCAAATTTCATTAGAATACAACAACGAAATAGATTCAGACATCGGACGTGTTATTTGTTACAACAGTATTGGGAAGCTGGATATCGTTAAAGGTGAATACGAAAAGGCCCTTCCAATTATTGAAACTGCCTTAGAAAAGGCCAAGATTATTAACGATAAATATTATATTTCCACCTCTTATTCCAATCTGGGATTGATCCAGTTAAAAATGAACAACCTTAAGGCTGCCGAAAAAAACCTGAACGAGGCTTTAAGAATTGCTAAAAAATACCATCTAAAATCCCAAGAAGCGGAAACCTACAATAATTTGTCTCAACTAGAAGAACAATTAGGTGACTTTGAGAATTCGCTTCTTTTTTACAAGCAATATGTGGACTTGGACAAGACTATTACCAACGAACAAAACTTTCAGTATGTCACCGATTTGATTTTAAAATACGAAACTGAGAAAAAAAGCAACCAGATAAAAGTTCTTGCTAATGAAAACGAAATTGTCAAATTAAAACTAGCTCAAAATAGAAGAATCTTGATGATGAGTTTGCTCGCGG
This sequence comes from Xanthomarina sp., assembly GCF_035306705.1. GTDB lineage: Bacteria > Bacteroidota > Bacteroidia > Flavobacteriales > Flavobacteriaceae > Xanthomarina. The sequence continues at coordinate 7,343 of NZ_DATGNO010000064.1, read as the reverse complement.
CCATTTTGATTATTGGATTTTTTGTTATCCTACAAAGACAAAGACAGCTAAAAAACGAAAAAAAGATTGTTACCCTAGAGCAAGAGATGTTAAGAAGTCAGATGAATCCACACTTTATCTTTAATTCCTTAAACTCCATAAAGCTGTATATAATAAACAACGAAAAAGAAAATGCTGTGTATTACCTTAATAAGTTTTCAAAACTTATTAGAAAAATTCTTATAGCTTCTACAGAAAAGGAAATTACCCTACAAGACGAATTAGATACCATGGCCTTATATATGAATATTGAAAACATGCGTTTTTCAAACGAAATAGATTATCAGGTACATATAAACAGCAACGTAAACACCTCTTTAATTAGGGTGCCTTCCTTAATTTTGCAACCCTTTTTAGAAAATGCGCTTTGGCATGGATTGTCTTCTAAAGAGACCAACAAACGTATTGATCTAGAAGTCAAGCAGGATTCCTTAAATTATGTTTCTATAAGCATAACTGATAATGGTGTAGGACGTGCTGTTTCGCAGAAAATAAAAGAAAATAAAAGATTAAAACAAAAATCTGTTGGAATAGAAATTACCAAAGCACGTTTGGCCAATTTTTCCAAAGGATTTATAAACGATTATAAAATAGAAATTGAAGATCTTTTTGAAAATGGCAAGGCTTCAGGAACCATGGTTGTAGTTCATATACCCGTAAAAAATGTCATTTTAAAAACAGCTTAAAACCTGAAACTATTTCTTATAACTTTCAGCTACTATTTCTAATTGTGCATACCAATCTTCGCCAAATTTTCTTATAAGCGCTTCTTTTACAAATTTGTAAACAGGCACTTGAAGTTCCTTTCCTAAGACGCAGGCAGCGTCACAAATTTCCCATTTATCGTAGTTAACAGCTGAGAATTCGCTGTATTCCTTAATTCTAATTGGATAAAGATGACAAGAAACAGGTTTTCTCCAATCGATAAGCTTTTGGTTATAAGCTTCTTCAATGCCACAAAGAGCTGTTCCTTTTTTGTCGAAAATAACATAGGCACAATCTGCCCCGCCAATCAAAGGGGTTTCAAACTCGTCGAATTCTGTTACAATAAAAGTGCCTTGTTGCTCGATGGCCTCAATTCCTTCTGGTCTTAAAAGATGTTTTATTTTAGGATAAATAGCGTTAAGAATATCTGTTTCTTTTTCTTCTAACGGAGCTCCAGCATCGCCATCAATACAACATGCGCCTTTGCATGCCGATAGATTGCAGACAAAGTCCTTTTGAATAATCTCTTCCGATACGATGGTATTTCCTAATTGAAACATAACTATATACACTTAATAAAGTAAGTGCAAAGATAGCTTATTAAAGAAAAATTAAACACTTAATATAGAGAATAATCATTCCAAATTAACGAAATTTGCAACAGCTCAAATTTTATACAAAATGAAGATTTTTAAAATATTACTATCAATAATCTCTGTTGGATTAATTATATACAATCTCACCCAAGTTAATTTTAACAGCCCTTTTGAAGGCGAAAGTGTTGTTGCTTTTATTACCATTTTAGCTGCCATGTGCGCTTTGGTATTATTACAGATTTTACGGATTTCGCAGAAAATTGAAAAACAATCTAAAGTTAGAAGATAATGTTCGATGTGTTAATTATTGGTGGAGGCGCTTCTGGTCTATCTTGTGCTTTAGTTTTAGGGTCGGCAAAAAATAAGGAATTTGCCAAAAATAAACAGATTGGTATTATTGCCCATCAAAAATCCTCGCATTTACAAACTGCGCTATTTAATAACGTTTTAGGCTTAAGGCCCGGAACCACTGGCGCTTCCATTTTAGAGAGCGGTAAAGAACAACTAACATCTTTATATCCAGAAGTACAACAAATTACCAATGAAAAGGTAAGCCAAATTACTAAAACCAAAACTGGTTTCTTAGTAAAAACCAACAAGGCAGAATACCATTCTAAGCTGGTAGTTGTAACTGTTGGCTACACCAATTTAATGACTATTAAAGGTTTGGAAGACTACATGGAACCTCATCCAAGAGAAAAAGCCGAAAAAAACAGGATTTGGTTAAAAAACACCGATCATAAAATAGATGAAGGTCTTTTTGTAGCTGGAACTCTAGCGGGTTGGAGAAGTCAATTTGCCATTGCAAGTGGCAGTGGCGCTCAAGTAGCTACAGATATTTTAACGCTTTGGAATGATGGGGAACACACAAAGGTGCATGACAAAATACCAGATTAGTCGTCCTTATTACTTAAATCAAGCACCTCTTCAATCATAATATCTGTTTGATTGATTACCTCTTCAAAAGCACCATTACCATAAAGCTGATCGGCTAAAGTGGCTTTAATATATTGTTTTACTTCTTCGTTATAGGCCACAAATGTGATGTTGGCTTTGGTTTTTTCGTTTAGATAATTCTGAAATTCCAGAACCATATCATCGCTAAACTTGAAATTATTTATAAAATCGTTTCTAGAAATGGTATCATAAGCATGACGGTCTTTTTCCAGTTCTTCAAAAACAAAATTGCTAATAAACCCACGTCTATCTAAAAACGTTAGGGTTTCGTTATGCATGCTTAAATCCAATGGCACAAAAACATCCGGAATAATTCCTCCACCTCCATAAACCACTTTTCCTTTAGGTGTTGTAAATTTTAAAGAATCGGCCACTTCAATTTTTTCTGGATCCAACAATTCACCACTTTGTATCCGTGAAAAATACTCGTCGTAATAATCCTTATTTCCATTTTTATATGAGCGTTGAATCGAGCGACCTGTTGGCGTATAATATCTAGAAACGGTTAATCTTACGGCGCTTCCATCTCCCAAATCCATTTCGCGTTGCACCAAGCCTTTTCCATAAGAGCGACGCCCAACAATGGTTCCTTTGTCGTTATCTTGAAGTGCGCCCGCAATAATCTCGCTGGCGGACGCAGAATTTTCATCTATTAAAACAAATACTCTTCCGTTTTCGAAATCCCCTTTTTTGGTAGCATAACTTTTTTCAACATCGCCTCGTTTATTTTTAGTAAATAATATCAGCTTGTCTTTTTCCAAAAACTCATCTGCAATTTGTTCGGCAACACCTAAAAAGCCACCAGGATTTCCCCGTAAATCAAGAACTAATTCGGTGATTCCTTCTTTTTGTAATTTGTTAAGCTCTTTTTTGAATTCCTTATAAGTGGATTCGGCAAAACGGTTAACTTTTATATAGCCTAATTTATCGGTTAGCTTGTAAGCGGCATCTACACTTTTAATAGGAATGTGATTTCGCTTCACCTTAAAGTCCAATAGTTCAGGTTCCCCCCTTCGATACACTTTTAAATCTACAAGCGTATTTATGGGACCTTTAAGTTTTTTTATAATGGCATTATTGCTCCAATCTTTGCCAAAAATAGAATCGCCATTGGCCATAATAATCCGATCTCCACCTCTAATTCCAGCCTTCTCGCTTGGGCCATCGTCAATCGTTCTAATAACCGTAACGGTATCTTTATAGGTGTAAAAATTAATGCCAATGCCTACGAAGTCTCCTTTCATATTATCGGCTACTCGTTCCATATCTTCTTTAGGAATGTACACGGAGTGTGGATCTAGCGTATTAAGAATGCCGTTAACGGTAACATCTACAATACTGTCTGTATTGACATCTTCTATATATTCGTAATCTATATAGTCTATAAGTCTGTTAAGTTTGTCTTTTTTACTGTTTTTGGTGAATAACCTATCGGAAGTATCAGAAAAATTTAATTTTCCACCAATATAAATGCCTGCTGCAATAGCAACACCAATAATAAGTGGTAAATATTTTTTCTTGAGTTTCATGTGTGTTTCTTATTATTTTTTAACTGTCACATCAACATCCTAATCATTATTGTTCTAATTAGACTGTTTTTTAGCCAAGAATGTTTTCTAAGCTGTTAAATCTGAAATACAAACGAGGTCGATTCCGGCTTTTCTTAAAAATTCCAAGCCAGAGTCATCTTTATATCCGTCTTTATAAACCACTCTAACAATACCTGCTTGATGAATTAATTTACTACATTCCTTACAAGGAGACAAGGTAATATACAAGGTAGCTCCTTTGCAAGATTGGGTAGACGAAGCCACTTTTAAGATGGCATTGGCTTCGGCATGTAATACATACCATTTGGTGTAGCCTTCATCGTCTTCGCAAAAATTCTCAAAACCTGTTGGTGTACCATTAAAACCATCGGAAATAATCATTCTATCCTTAACAATAATTGCGCCAACTTGCTTGCGTTCGCAATAAGATAGTTTTCCCCATTCTTCGGCAATTCTTAAATAAGCTTTATCGTATTTAAGCTGTTTGTGTTCCTTCATATATAAGTTACAAGGTGACCCTTTAAATTTAATACTATACAACGAAGATAGGCGGTTCGTATTTTAATTACAACCAGCAAATTGAAGTTTTATGAAAACTTTAGGTTAAAGTGAAGGTTTTACTTAAGCTAAAAACTCGCTATTAATAATCATAGGAATAACCAATCCAACCACCACTGCTGAAATAACCATAACCCAATCGCGTTTTGAAAACCTGAAAACGGTTTGTATGATGTAACCTAAAAACAATACCACAAATACGATAATTATTTGCGCTATTTCTATGCCCAAAGCAAATTCCAAAAGCGTGACAAATTTGTTATTCGATTTTCCAACCAGCATTCTAAATTCTCTGGCAAAGCCCAAGCCGTGTATCAAACCAAAAAATAAGGTAGAGAAAAAGAGCACGCCAACCTTTTCTTTTTGAGCGCCTTTTCCAGCGGTAAACACGTTAAAAAGCGCGACAATTAAAATGGTAATCGGAATTAAAAACTCCACCAATTTACCATTCACACTTACTACATTATAAGCTGCTAGAATTAAGGACAAGGTGTGCCCTAAAGTAAAAACAGTTACCAAAAGCAACACCCGTTTCCAGTCTTTAAAAAGATAAGGAACACTTAATACTATTAAAAAAAGTATATGATCGTAGCCATTGATATCCAACACGTGATTCATGCCATACTCTACGTGAAACCAGAAATTATCGAACATTGTTTATTGTAGTTTTTAGGGTGGTTTCAAAGATACAATTTAAAATGAAATGACCTTATTTTGGACATTTATTTCGAATGTTTAACTTCTAATGTATCACGAATAGTTCTTGGGCTTTAAGTCAAGAATCGGTTTAAGCAAAAGATATGGATATAGTTTATACACCATTTCTATTAATTTGACCCATCCTAAAATAAGAAGGCAGATTTACAGGTAAATCCTAATTAATAATACCCTTAAATATCTGAACCAATAGACATGAATTCCCCATACACTATCCATACACTATCCATGGAGTATCTATGGAGTATCTATGAAGTATCTATGGAGCATCATATAGCCCTATAATCTCCTCAATGGGATAATGACTCGTCCTAAAACAATTGCAGTATAACAACCATTGAAAATCCCTAAAGTAGGGCATTATTTTTCCTTATTCCGGTAATCTACAGTAACAGGGATGCTGGTTTGAGAGCCATAGAGTTTTATTTCGGTTATATCGGCAGGCATATTAAGGCCATTTTCCATAATTACTTGCTTGACATTTTTTACTACGCCACTTTTTACTTCTGAAGCGCGTTTACGAAACTCCTTGGTTTTTGTCCAAAACAAGACTTTTAAATTTACGGTACTAACTCCCAACGAATCTACAATAACAAAACATTCGTGTTCTAGATTTTCAATAACTCCTTCAGAATTCTGAACAGCTTCCAAAATTACTTTTTTGGCCAATTCTATATCATCTTCATAGTCTATTCCTACCATAAAATCCAATCTAAAATAACCGTCTTCGGTATAATTATAAACCGCTTTTTTAATAATGTCGCTATTGGGAATGTAAACGTCTCGACCATCGAATGTTTTTAGTTTGGTATATCGAAACTCCAGAGAAGTAATCTTTCCAAAAATATTATCCACCATAACCGTATCATTCACATCGAAAGGTCTGTTAAACGACAAGATAATTCCCGAAATAAAATTTTCGCCCACGTCTTTAAAGGCAAAACCAATAATAACGGCCGACGCCCCGGCAGCTGTTAATAATCCTGTAGCCACACCACCTAGTCCAGCCACATTTAAGGCCAACATCAAGATTAAGATGAGGATACCGAGTTTGATGGTTTTGGATAGAAAATTAATCATCAATGGATCATGAGTTCTTAATAGAACCGTTTTTCTAAAGAATCTGGAAACAACATTGGCTATTAAAAACCCAATAGCAATCATTAAAATGGCTAAAATAATTCTTGGTGCACTGGCTACAAAGGCATTCCAATAGGCTTGAAGGGATTGTTCGAAAATTTTTATGGACTCGATCATATTAAATGGTATAAAAAGTTAGTAGCCGTTTAAAATACGAGCCAAAACAGCATGATATTGTTCCATATCAGATTATTATTAACTGTTTTGTAACCGGAAATGAAGATCACCAGTAAAACATACTACCAATTCTGTTATCGAAAAGATAATTTAAAAAGTCCTGTAAAAACAATCAGCTTAAAGGATTCATAGTATTTTATATTCTAATGATCTTAATCCATTTAAAAATACACGAGTAAAAAATAAAGCCATAAAAAAACCGTCTCAATTTGAGACGGTTTTCTTATTCCGAAGAATATGTAATTATAATTCAATTGGTTCTGTTATTCCTTCACCAACCTGTAAGTATGGGCTTCGCCCGCATGTTTTAGTGTTACTAAATACACACCTGAAGTCAAGGCTTCGTTTACAGAAACAGTTACCTTGTTCTCACTTACAGTCAATCCATTATTAAAGATCAGTCTTCCAGCCATATCTACAATATTCACTTCTACGCGTTCTCCATTTAATTTAGGAGCATGCACAAAGAACGTGTTACTGTTTAATGGGTTTGGATACAGACGCGTATTAGACAGCATGTTGTAATCATTTATACTTGTTGTAGCATCAGAAACTTCAACTGTATAGTCTTCCGCTTGGCCATAACCTAGAGTGTTACAAGGATCTGGAACAGTATTAAACTTCTTCATAACTCGCATACGGGTATTGCCCAATAATGCAGATGCAGGGACCTCAATAAATCCTTGAGATGAGATTGCATCTACTCCTGTAGAATTAAGGATATCAGGAAGTTCGTACATCTCTTCTGAACCTACAGCATTATCGAAAACGCCATCTTGATTCCAATCTACATACACCACAATTTTACTGGTAAAATTGCCATCCGTATTTCCTTTAATTTCAATTGGATAAGTCTCACCTTGATTTACAGCTGCTATTATAGAAGTAAAGTCTTCAAAAGCAG
>NZ_DATGNO010000063.1:0-3504 GCF_035306705.1 Xanthomarina sp. | reverse complement strand
AGATCTTTACTGCTTTGTAATGAAACTTAGTGTGCAAAGAATCACTGATTTTTAAGTTAAGCATGACTTTACTGGTTTTTAGTTTACTTTAAAACCTATAGGAATGTATGGTTGGCCAATGTTTAGGACTGGACCTCCATTCCCATAAAAATTGGAGCTTAGAAATTCAATATTTCCTACTGTTATTGGATAAGGAACATCTGAGTAATCCGATTTTTGTAAGGTTCTACCAACTGTTTCACTTACAGAAGTACTGTTTACGATGGTTCGCGAAACTTTAATGATATCTCCTGAACTTACCGACACTGGAGTTATGCTTTGATAATCTAATTGTGATTGTGAAAAAGAATGGGTGCCAGAGTAAGAAGCTTGAGATGTTTCGTTAATTACTTCCATTAAATAATCGCCTGTCCAAGTACTCGGATTTTGATATCCCACACTACATATTTCTCCGTCTGCATTTATTACCATGCGGTATTCGTGCGTATTTAAATCCATGAATTCAGCATGGTCATCATAGCCATTTGCAGTGGAAAAAGCATCCGTTATCGCTGTGTCTACATAAGAGTCATCACACACATTGTTTGTGGCGTCATCGTCATTATCGCAGGATGAAAGTACAAAGAGACTTAACATAGACAGTAATGCGATTTTTTTTAAACTTTTCGTTTTCATAATTTTTGTTTTTAATTTATTGCTTACACCTTGATATCAAAACTCTTTTAAAATTGTTACCCTGTTTTTAATGAAATTTTTTAAAAACAAGCTGTTTCAGTTAAGAAACAGCTTGTTAAGCAGGATGTTACCTATTTTTTAATTATTTTGTTTTGATAGGTCTTTCCATCTATTATGGCTGTACTAATATATATGCCAGTTGGCCAATTTTTAATATAGATGGTTTCTTTTTGGTCTTGAGTTCTGCTAGTATGTACCTCAATACCTTGTATGTTTCGCACACTAATAATTTTTGTGTCTTTACTTTCTATTTCAGTAAAATCTAAAGTAACTTGATCTTGTGCTGGATTAGGAAAAACTTTAAAATTTAATTCTTTCTCAGTATTTTCGGTAACTTCATCCCCAAAAGTAATTGTGTATTCAAAAGCTTTTTCTGTTTCTAAACCTCCTGGGTGTGGATCGGCAATAATTTCTCTTTTACAACAAGTTACTTCAAAGAAAATATCTACAGCATCCCAAGGGTTTCCTACAGCCAATCTAAATCTGTATATCTTTCCTGGTCTTAAATGATATCCTTGAGGTAAGAAATCTACAATATTAATGTTGTTAGGTGCTTGAGTTAGTGGTGATACCCAGTCAGAATGTAAAACGTTGATATCTGTCCAAGTTGATAAATTAAATTCTGATAATCCTACAAAGTATCTATCTTCACACGTACTTGCTGAGCCATCTACCCATAAATTGTCAATTAAACATAGCTCTGTTACTTTCATTGGGCCGTAATAACTATCATATTCATTTTCTTGATTAGGGAATCTAAATTTAGCTGCTGCCGTTGGTTTAGAATCTTCTTTGCATCCACCACAACCAAATACTTGGTGAAAACTTTGGTAAGAATGATTGTTTGGGTTGGCTCCAAGTTTTCTATCAATTCCAGTAACAATAAAGTCGCAGTCATAAATAGCCATACTTCTTAAGTCATTTTCAATTTTATTGTCAATGCTATAAGTATGTATCAAACTATTTCCAGAATCGTACAACTTAACTTTGTGATTAGCATCTACTAAACTTCCAGAATATTGACTCATTATTAAGCGATTATTTTTGTCTACCGCAACAAATCCGTCTTTTGATTGTTTAAAATGTTCACCTCCATTACTTCCATTTTGGTTTAAAAAACGAATAGTAGATGATGCAGGAGATGAAGGAAATGATTGAGTTACGTTATAAAACACTTCCCAGTTATCTCTAATAGCTATTTGGTTTGTATTACGAAAACCAAATCGAGTACCATCTTGAATAAAATGAGAATGTAAACTAGATAAGTTTGTATTTTGATTAAAGCTTGAAGAATATGTGTAGCGTTTAATATGTGCTTTTAAATAATTTACTCTATCAAAAGAATATCCAACTGCCAATTTTTCATCATTCATATCCATATTTATTACAAATGGATGCGTGGCATTAATTAATTTAACGTCATCCAAAGGTAAAAGTCCTCTATAGTGCATGTCTCTAAAAATCTTCACCTTTATTTTGTTGTTTTCTGTACAACCAATTAATACATCTCCATTTGGAGCGATAGCTAAATCTGTGGCATGTATATTATTTACAACTTCAATACGCGAACCTATTAAATGGCCTGAGGTATCAAATTTCTTCAAATAGGTTTTAAATACCGTTCCATTAGGTTTTTCATAGTCGACATATAAAACATAAATATTGTTTTTGTTATCAATTTTAACTCTAGCAAATCCGCCATAATTCGAGAATTTTACGTCTGGAGAAGTTGCATTATAAGTAGAGCCATTATAGATTTTTAAGTAATTGCCAACTTCGTTAGGAGAATCGGACCAATAAGTAATGGCATAAAACTCCTTGTTTTTGTCCGATGTAGATGGTGTCCATGCACTTATGGAAGAGTTGTTAAGAGAGCTGGTTTGAACGCCTCCAGTTAATGGGGTTTGCGCGTATAGAGCTCCGTAAAAGCCAAGTAAAAAAATCAAAAAGATTTTTTGAATAGAATTTTTCATAATAAAATTTTTGTTAATGTTAATTCATGGATACTTTATCCATTCTTTCATACATCAAAACCATTTTAAAATTGTTACCCTTATTATGCGAAGTTTTTTTAAATTCGTTAAAAATAAAGGGTTTATGAGCCAAAAGAAAATTCACGAAGATCAGAAGTATATAGAAGGCTTGGTGGCGAACAACGCATTTATCATTCAGGCTATCTACGATAAGTTTGCTCCAAAAGTTATTAATTATATTAAGCAGAACAGTGGAGATGCCGATAGTGCTAAAGATATTATTCAAGAAACCATTATAACTATTTATAACCAGGCCACAGAAAAAAACTTAGAGCTTACATGTCCGTTCGATGCTTATTTTTTCTTACTCTGTAAACGTAAATGGCTCAACCAATTAAAAAAAACTGGTAATAAAGAGGTAACAATTAATGAAGAGGTGTTATCTAAGGATGATGACGCTCAAGAACTAGCTTTCGAAACCTCTCTATTTGAACAACAACACAGTTTATATAAAGATATGTTTGAAAAACTAGGACAGGCCTGTAAGGACTTATTAAAAGCCACTTTTAAAATAAAATCTATGGAAGAAGTTGCTGAAAATCTAGGTGTAACGTATGCTTATGCCAGAAAAAAGAAGTCTTTATGCATAGGCCAACTAACCAAAATGATTCAAGAGTCGCCAACTTATAAAAACCTAAAATCTTAACCATGCAAGAACAAGATTATATATTATTTGAAGATTATTTGTCTGGAATGTTACAACCGGAAGAATTAGTGGCTTTTGAAAATAGATTGC
>NZ_DATGNO010000062.1:0-7640 GCF_035306705.1 Xanthomarina sp. | reverse complement strand
GTTTCTGCATCTGGTCCAGAAACATATATCGAAAGTAAATCGTTAGGCTTAAATACCGTTTCAGGATTAAAATTAACCTTGTCTAGGTTTCCTAAGGGTTCATCTTGAAAATAAATAATTTCTTTACTCGAAACACAGGATGAACAAGCAGTGAAAATTGCAATTAAAAACGCTGTATAGAATAATTGTTTTATAAGTTTTACTTTCATATTTGATTAGAGTCTAATGTTTAAAACGTCGTATTTAGTATTGTTTGGATTATATTCTTGAACAATATTTTTTATTTGGGACACAATTTCAATGTTTTGAGTGTTTGGTCCTAATTTACATAGTTCATCTATATATTGTTCCATATTTGGAATGTTAACAGGCTTGCATTTAGCAATCATTATTTTTTCGTTGTAGGTGGGCTTTGTGTTTTCGCCATCTACTAATAACTCTTCATAAATTTTTTCTCCTGGACGTAACCCTGAAATTTTAATATTAATATCTTCTGGATATCTTAATCCAGATAGGGTTATCATATTTATGGCCAAATCGAATATTTTTACTGGTTTTCCCATATCGAATACAAATATTTCCTGACCTAGACCCATGGCCGAAGCTTCAAGGACCAGTTGAGCGGCTTCAGGAATAGTCATAAAATATCGAATAATATCTTTATGGGTTACTGTTAAAGGCCCTCCCGATTCTATTTGTTTTCTAAATAAAGGAATAACGGAGCCGTTGGAACCTAAAACATTTCCAAATCTGGTAATTACAAATTTTGTTTTTCCAGAACTAGCTTTGTTTTGACAACAAACTATCATTTCGGCTATGCGTTTTGTTGCTCCCATTACGTTGGTTGGGTTTACCGCTTTATCTGTGGATATTAAAATGAATTTATCTGCACCATACTTAACCGATAAATCAATTAGATTTTTGGTGCCTCTAACATTAACGCTTACGGCTTCGTATGGATTTTGTTCCATCAGGGGAACATGTTTATAAGCTGCAGCATGGAATAAAATGTCCGGTTTATATAAATCGAAAATAATATTCATTCTAACCTTATTTCTAATATCTGCAACAATAGCCTCTATGTTTTTAATGCCATTTCTAATTAATTCTTGTTGGATATCGTACAAACTAGATTCTGCATTATCAATTAGAATAAGTTTATTAAACTGATAACGAGATAGCTTTCTAATCAATTCACTCCCAATAGAGCCTGCAGCACCCGTAACAATTATAACTTTATTGTTGTATTCTTCAACTAGTAAGGGGTTGTCTATACTTATGGGTTCTCTACCAAGTAAATCCTCTAGATTTAAATCTTTTATTTGACCAATACTTAAATCACCATCGATCCAGTTTTTTACTGCAGGAACAATTTTCACCTTAAGATTTAAAGCAAAAAGACTGCTGGTAATTTGAAGTAATCTGTTGGAGTCGATCCGCTGAATAGATATAATAACCTCATCTATTCCGTTTTTTTTAATAAACTCTTTGGTGATTTTATCAGGTTCATAAACATTTAAGAGATTGATTTTCTTGCCAGCTTTACTTTCGTTGTCATCAATAAACCCAACTACCTTAATATTGCTTTTTGGATCGTTTGTAACTGCATCGTAAGTTATCATCCCAGAAGTTCCAGCGCCATAAATTAACACTGATTTTTGTTCTTCAAAATCTGTTACAATACTTCGGTAAATAGATTTTATAAAAAACCTAGTTCCTACTAAAAAGAAAATATTCAATAATAAATGAATATAAATGATTGAACCTGGAATATCAAAAACAATATCGAAATGAAATTTCCTACTTAAAAAAGTGGTTACAATTAAGAGAGTTGCTAAGATATTGATACCTATAATGAGATTGATAACATCTTTTACACCCGTAAATCTAACAACTCCTTTATGGGAATTAACTATTAAAAAACTAATTATAGCAGCTGCCGAAACAAATGGAACTTGTTTTAAGAAAATGGGGAAATCAAAAACAATTTCAAAGTTAAAACGGATAACATAAGCTAAGAAAAATGTAAATAAAACCACACATAAATCAAATAGCAACACAAGCCACTTGGAAGCATATTGATGTGAAAAATTTCTTAGTATGATTATAAATTTATCCAAAATATTGTTTTATTGTTTTTACTATTTTATTTAATTCAATCTCTGTTAAATTAGAGCCACTAGGCAAACACAGGCCCTTTTTATATAAATGTTCTGACACTCCATTTAAATAACTTGGAAACTTTTCAAACATTGGCTGCAAGTGCATTGGTTTCCATGATGGGCGTGCTTCTATATTTTGAGTTTCCAAAACTTTCAATAAGTCTTCTCTCATTTTATGGGTTTTTAAAACTATAACGGTCAACCATCTATTAGAGAAGTAGCCTTTAGGCTCGTTTAAAAAAACAATTTCTTTTATATCTTTTAAATGTTCTAAATAATATTTATAGTTTGATCTTCTTAAATTAACGTAATTGTCCAAAACCTTCATTTGCCCTCTTCCAACTCCTGCCAAGATGTTAGACATTCTATAATTGTAACCAATAGAAGAGTGGGAGTATTCCATGCCTGGATCTTTTGCTTGTGTTGCCAAGAATACTGTGTTGTTTTTAGTTTCTATGTTTTTTGAAACTAAAGCCCCGCCACCCGAGGTGGTAATAATTTTGTTACCATTAAACGACAATACTGAGAAATCTCCAAAAGTGCCACATTTTCGATTAAAGTAGCTACTTCCTAAGGCTTCGGCACTATCCTCAACTATAGGAATTTGATATTCTTTCGATATGTTTTCTATTTCCATCACTTTATGTGGCATGCCATATAAGTTAATTACCACTATGGCTTTTGGTTTTTTTCCTTTTTTAATTCTATCCTCTATGGCCTGTCTTAATAAAACAGGACACATATTCCACGTATCTAATTCGCTATCAACAAAAATGGGTTGGGCTCCTAAATATCGTACTGGATTTACTGAAGCAACAAAAGTTTTTGTTTGACAAATTACTTCATCATGTTCTGTTATGTTTAATAATACCAATGCTAAATGTATTGCAGCCGTTCCTGTTGTAAGGGCTGCTACATGTACATCTTCTCCTAAATACGACTCTAAATCTGCTTCAAAACCATTAACATTTGGTCCTAATGGAGCAATCCAATTTGTTTTAAATGCTTGGTTAATAAATTTCTCTTCATGTCCACTCATGTGTGGCGACGACATCCATATTTTTGAATTCAAATTACATACATTGTTAACTAACGTAAATATCTATGTTTATAAGGCAAACATCAAATAAATACGATAAATTACTAATTTTCACGTTTTGGATTTTATTGAAATCCATGTGATTTATTAATCTAAAATATCACTAAGTTTTTCATTCTAAAAAGCAAAAGTCAATTTTCTTTAAATAAACTTAATTTTTTAAAAATAATAATAAATATAACTGCTAAAATTAATTAAGGGAGGAAGGTGTTCTACTTGATAAAGTGGGCTATTACCGTTGGTTAAATATACAAAAAATATAATACTAATTCACATAATAAAGCATGTTCTAATAATTTCTAAATTAAAGGAAAGAATAATTAAAAAGCAACTTAAAATAAATTAACCTATGGGCAGAGCTATTGAAGGTTTTTTATTTATAAACTTTCTTATAATCAGTAAAAACAATGGTTTTAAATATTTAAATGGAATTTGTTAATAAGAAATTGAGCATCAAAAGCATATAAAACTTCGGTTCTATAAAAGAAATGATTGTGAATTTTTTTTAATAAAATTCAATTAGATATATCTAGCTAATTCTTCCATAGTTACGCTCTTGTAGTTTAATTTTTTATTTAGCTCTGAATAATGCTCAAACATTTTTTCAAGTCCGGAAAAGTTTTCATTTATATAAGTTCCAAAATTATGAGGATGCCACCAAAGATGAAACATTTCATTGTTTTTTGCGGCAAATGACATGGCATTTGTAACTCTAGAAATTCTTAACGGTTCCAAAAGTTTAAGTGTTTTACTATAAGGTCTTAAAAAACAGCTGGATGGTAAGTTTATAAGGCCGTTTCCGGTTTTTAATTCACTTAATTTATAAGTGTTATAGCCCGAAATGTTAAAATATACGTCTGCATACCTTAAGCCTCTAGTGGTTTGTTTTTTATGGTAATCTCTATCTGTGCTATCGTACATTTTATGTCTTTCTATGCCGCGATAGGCAATAATTCCATGTTTTTTGCAAATATCTAGATAAGCTATGTTCACTTGATTTCTAGGAAAAACAAGGCTCTTTATACTAATGTTTCTTTTTTTAGCAATTGAAATAGCTGCGATGAGATCTGCTTCAAATTGTTCTCTTGTTTGTCCATCTTCTAAACTGTAATAATGAGAATAGGTATGGGTGCCAATTTCATGATTATTTGTTTGTTGAATTTGATTAATTAGTGAGGGTGCATAGTGAAATTCATCATCTTTTTCGTTGGCACCAATATTATCTAAAGTACGGTATGGACTAAAATTTGGGTTAGTATAAGTGGGTAATAAAGTGGGATTGCTTTCAAGTAGTTCTTCTTTATTTTCAGCAAATAAAAAACCAACAGTAGCAAAAGTAAGTTTAACATCATAATCATCCGCCAGTTTTAGAAGTTTAGGCACAACCAGCTTAACATTTTCTAAATTTTCCTGATATTCGGAAACACTTCTCTTGTCGAAAACCCCCCAATGTAATTCGAAATCTAAAGAAACTACAAAATAACCATTTGAAACATCCATCATGAAATAATAATTTGAATTGTTTTAACAATAATTTTAAAGTCTGTAATGAGACCTTGGCTATTAATGTATTTCTTATTCAATTCTATTTTTTTAGGCATGATATTTTCAATATAAAACTGCTCAGGATTGCTGGCTTCATTTAAAAGTTCTGCTTCATCTCTATACATAATGGAAGCATAATCTGTTATTCCAGGTTTTGCATTTAAAACTATTAAATCTTCGTGAGAATAATAATTCACATATTTGCGCACTTCTGGTCTTGGGCCAACAAAACTCATATTGCCTATAAAAACATTAATTAGTTGTGGGAGTTCGTCTAATTTATATTTCCTTAAAAAATAACCGGTTTTTGTAATCCTAGGATCTCTATCTCCCAGAGTCAATAAACCTTTTTTATCTGAACCAACAAACATGGTTCTAAATTTAAAAATCTTAAAATCCTTACTATGTCTGCCAACCCTAGTTTGTAGGTAGAAAAGCGGGCCTTTAGACTCAAGTTTTATTAGTAACGCTATTATTAGTAATAAAGGTAGTAATAAAATCAATCCGAAAAAGGAAAAAATTATATCAAAAACCCTTTTAATCATAGCGAAGATTCAACGGCATTAGTTACTGTACTAACTATATATTCTAGTTCATTTTTTGTTAATTGAGGATAAATAGGAAGTGATATTTCCGATTTATAATTATTATAAGCTACTGGATAATTATCAATATCAAATCCCATTTCTTTAAATAAACTCAACATAGGTAAAGGTTGAAAATGCACGTTTACAGCTACACCTTCTTTAGAGATTTTATCAATAATAGCATCTCGTTCAGATTCAGAAATGTCTTTTATTCTTAAAGCGTACAAATGACAAGACGATGTTTTATCATCACTTTTATAAGGAGGTAAAATAGCCCAGGATTTCGTTTTAAAGAATGTATGGTAATATTCATAGATTTCGACACGATTTTGGAGTGTTTTTTCAAAATATTCAGGTAGTTGGGCCACTCCAATAGCGGCCAAAATATCCGGCATATTCATTTTTAAACCTGGATAAATAATATCATATCTCCAATCTCCAGCCTTCGATTTTGTGAAAGCATCTTTAGTCTGTCCGTTTAAAGAAAAACATCTTAAGTAATTGTACTCATCTTGATTTTTAAAGGGCTCTGGTAAATTTATACACACAGCACCACCTTCAGCAGTTGTTACATTTTTTACAGCATGGAATGAGAATACCGTAATATCTGTTATTTTCCCTAGATATTCACTTTTATAGGTTGCGCCAATAGAATGGGCAGAGTCGGAAATAACCAAAACTCTTCCTAGTTTTTCTTGATTCTCGTGTTTAGGAATAAAAAGTTCTTTTTTCTTATTTATAATTGCATAAATATCTGAGTAATTACATGGCCAACCGGCAATATCCACAGGAATAATTGCTTTGGTTTTTTTAGTAATTACTTTCTCTATTTCGTGAGTGGCAATATTAAAATCTTTTTCTACATCTACCATAACAGGAGTAGCGCCTACATGAATAACTGCCAATGCAGTTGCTGCATAGGTATATGCAGGTATAATAACTTCATCTCCCTCTCCAATGCCGTACCATTTTAAGGCTAACATGAGACCAGAAGTGGCCGAATTAACACATAAGGTATTCGGTGCCAGAGTATATTTACATACTAGTTCTTCCAACCGTTTCACTTTAGGTCCAGTAGTTATCCAACCAGACTCTAAAGCACTGTTAACTTCTTGAATTACGGCTTCATTTATATAAGGAGGTGAAAAAGGAATTTTCATGTTTTTAAGTATGATTAATAGCTGAGTTAAATATAGTTATATATTGTTTAGAAACATTTTCAAGACTGAACAGTTTAACGTGTTTTAAGGCGTTTTCGACTAATTTATCTGCCAATTGCGTGTTTGTAGCTATTTCTATCATGGCGTTTGCTAAAGCCAGAGAGTTTTCCGGCTCTACCAAAATGGCTTCTTTTTGATGTCTTGTAAAATCTCTTACTCCAGTAACATTGGTAGAAACTATGGGTAATCCTAATGCAGCTGCTTCTAATAACACCCTGGAAAAACCTTCTCTAAAAGTGGGTAAAACAAAAGCGTCTGAAGATTCCAATAATTGTAAAACATCGTTTCGAGATCCTAAAATATCCACGATATCTTTGTATTGAGAAAGAATTTCCTTATTTAATTTTTTAGAGTTTTCCTCAAGCGGACCCACTAATAAATATTTAAAGGAATAACCTTTGTCACTAATTATTCTGGCGGCTTCCAATAGATTGATGATGCCTTTCTCATAAACTAATCTAGCCACGCAGATAAATGTAAAGGGATTATTATTTCGTTTTGCTCTTTGTGTAATAAGCTTGAGTTCAATACCGCTACTTAATATTAAACTAGAATTGTTCTTGGAAATGAGATGGTTTTTTAAATACAGTTCTTTGTCGTCTTCGTTTTGAAATATAGTTTTATAAACCCGATTTTTAACGAACGTATGTAAAAACAAGTAAACTTTTCTTAAAACAGCACTAGAAAAAGTTTTAGACATAAAAATAGTACCTAAGCCAGTAACTGTCCTGGTTATTGGCGTTTTTGTTTTTAGTTGCGAAAGAGGTACTAGAAATGCAGGTTTGGTATCGTAAGTATGAATAAGGTCAAAATGATTGTTTTTAAAAAACTGTTTTAACCATAGCACGGTTTTTAAATCTGAAATAGGAGAGAAGCTTCTGTTTAAATGGTACGGTATGTAATTAATAGATTTAGGAAAAGTTTTGGGACTAGTTCCCACAATGGTGACTTCAAATCCAGCTTCAATTAAATATTGAGACAAAAGAATTCTTTTATCAACATCTTCGCCTCCAATTAAACAGATTTT
>NZ_DATGNO010000061.1:0-3248 GCF_035306705.1 Xanthomarina sp. | reverse complement strand
GTCTGCATTGGCAAGTGGGGGGAAAGCACCTTCAATCCCTTTACCGTCGGCTTGATGACAAGCAACGCATGTGGCCATATACCTGTCTTTACCGAACTTCATTTTTTCTTCAAAGCTAAGTGCTTTAACTTCTTCTTTTGGTTTCTTTCTGTCTAAACTTGGCATAGACTGAATTGTACTACCCTCAGGTAAATAAATTCCGTCGTGAATTTCTCCAGCAAAAACCTTTTTGTTTTCTTCTCCTTCAACATTTAACATACCTAGCGCACCTTTATTGAAAGCTCTAAACATAGAGTGATCAACAAGAATAAAAGAACCAGGCGTTTCTACTTTAAACTCTACAATTGCTGCTCCACTAGCAGGAATCAATGTTGTTTGAACATTGTGATTAATTAAATCACCTCCTTCAACATGAACCTTATCAAAAATTTCTCCGATTATATGAA
Organism: Xanthomarina sp.; assembly: GCF_035306705.1. GTDB lineage: Bacteria > Bacteroidota > Bacteroidia > Flavobacteriales > Flavobacteriaceae > Xanthomarina. Next base: position 2,802 of record NZ_DATGNO010000061.1, on the reverse strand, counting down.
AAGAAGATATTAGACTTGGACCACCGTTTCCAACAAACATTCGTACGGTTTCACCTACTTTTGCGGTCATAGCGTTATCTCCAGTCAATGCACCAACGTGTCCGTTAAACACAACGTAGTCTGGGTTTTCGTTTATTGCTTTCTGCATATCGAATGCTTGTAATCCACGTTCACCATAGGCGCCTTCTGTATAGAATTCACCTTGCATTACATAATATTCTTTGTCAACAGGCTCTAAACCACCTTCTGGTTCAACGAGAATAAGTCCATACATTCCGTTTGCAATATGCATTCCCACGGGTGCTGTTGCACAATGGTAAACATATAGTCCAGGGTTAAGGACTTTAAAGGAAAACACTTTTTCGTGTCCTGGTGCAACGAAGGAAGATTCGGCACCACCACCTGGTCCATTTACTGCATGGAGGTCAATGTTGTGAGGCAATTTGTTGTCTGGATGATTTTTTAGATGAAACTCTATTTCATCACCAACTCGGGTTCTAATAAAGCTTCCTGGAACTGTACCCCCAAATGTCCAATAGATATATTTAACACCATTTGTCATTTCTCCTTCACGTTCTTGGATTTCTAGATCGACAATAAGCTTTTTAGCTTTTCGTTTACCTACGGGTGTTGGAACAAATGGAGGAGAAGTTAGTTCAGCAACCATTTCTCGACTTACTGGAATCTCTGTGGCATCAGTATACTTTTTCTGTGATTGGTCATTAACACAACTAGCAAAAATAGCTAAAGTAGTTGCGCCTACCATGAATTTGGTAATCAGGTTTTTTTTAATACTTATAATCATGTTGGTTGGTTTTAATGATTTAGACTTAACAATGAAATAACATAAATTTATATAGTAATTGAATTTAGGAGTATAATATAAGATTTTAAAATGTAAAAACATGAATTAATGTAAGTATAAGTTTGATCTTGTATTTATAATATAAAATAAATAGAGGTTAATCTACTGAAGATTAAAAGGTTTTAAAGCTGAGGAAGTTTATTTGTCACTACTTAAGAAAGCTACTTTCAAATTGCTTATTTCGCTATAAATATTAAGATTATGTTTACTCTAAGTTTTTTCAGATTTACAAAGATAAAAATGTAATTTCTACTCTTAGGTTATGAAAATAGACTTTTAAAGTGTGAAATTTTATTAGCTTAGCATCCTTAAACTACTAAATAAAGTATGCCTAATTTACCAAAGGGAAGTAAGAAACTTGTAAATGCTTGGGCATTTTATGATTGGGCCAATTCGGTTTATACGCTTGTAATTGCTTCGGCAATTTTTCCTATTTACTATCAATCTCTATTTAAAACCGCCAATGTAGATATGGTACTTGTTTTTGGCGGTGAGATTCGAAGCACTCCTTTAATTAGCTATACAACGGCAGCAGCATTTTTGTTGGTTGCTTTCATTTCGCCTTTACTTTCAGGGATAGCAGATTATGTTGGAAATAAAAAATTCTTTCTTAAATTCTTTTGCTATTTAGGCGGGCTATCGAGTATGGCTCTGTATTATTTTAGTTTGGAACATATACATATTAGTCTTCTTTCTTATTTTTTGGCTTTGGTAGGATTTTGGGGAAGCTTGGTTTTTTATAATTCATACCTTCCAGATGTTGCTTATCCCGAACAGCAAGATGCAGTGAGCGCTCGAGGTTTTGCTTGGGGATATGTGGGTAGCGTACTTCTGCTCATTTTTAATCTGATAATGGTTCTAAATCCAGAGTTCTTCGGATTGGGAGAAGGGAATGAGGCCAGCATGAAAGCAATGCAGATTTCTTTTGTTTCGGTTGGAGTTTGGTGGATTGTATTTAGCCAGTATACCTTTTATTATTTACCTAAAGGAAATATAAAAGGAAGAAAAGTTACTTCTAAAATATTATTCAATGGATTTAAAGAGCTTAAGAAAGTTCAAGTTTCACTCGTTCAAAATTTAGTTTTAAAAAGATTTCTTACTGCATTTTTCGTGTATAGTATGGCGGTTCAGACCATATTGTTGGTAGCAACATATTTTGGTGAGCAGGAAATAGATTGGGGAGGTGATGATGAAAAAACACTCGGGCTTATATCTAGTATTTTAATAATCCAATTGGTAGCGATGGTGGGAGCTCTTTTAGCATCTCGTGCTTCTTCAAAATTCGGTAATATTCCTGTTTTGGTTATTATCAATGGGATTTGGATAATGATTTGTGTTGTTGCTTTTTTTATTCATACACCTATGCATTTCTATATTACAGCTGGAGTTGTAGGAATGGTGATGGGCGGTATACAGTCACTTTCCCGTTCAACATATTCAAAACTTTTACCCGAAACCAAAGACACTACTTCATATTTTAGTTTTTTTGATGTAGCAGAAAAAATAGGGATTGTAATAGAGATGCTCATTTATGGTCTAATAGATCAATTAACAGGTAGTATGCGAAATTCAATCCTGTTTCTTGTCTTGTTTTTTGTGATAGGCTTAATTTTATTATTAAGAGTGCCTCAAAATAAAATCAAATAAACAATTTTTGTTTAAGTTTGTGTCCACTACAAAGCAAACTACTTACTTATGAAGAAAATGTATATTTTGAAAGGGATGCTATTAGCCTTCCTTCCCTTTCAATTTATTTCCTGTGAAAATGAACCTATTAAAGGTGATTTCCCCGAAGATGATCACGGTGGAGCAGCAGAAGGGCAGTTTAAAGCACGAATAGCTGGAGAGGAATTTATAGCCAACTCTGTTATAGCAACACTTTCAGATCAACAGAAACTAACTTTAAAAGGCTCTAATTCTAACGGTAAAAGCATAAC
>NZ_DATGNO010000060.1:0-7947 GCF_035306705.1 Xanthomarina sp. | reverse complement strand
TTTATTGCTGACATTAAAAAGTAACGTATCGACTTCCTTAAAACGAGGTTTGTAGTAATAATTCAAGGAATCTGTTTTTGCATCCTTGGTTACACGATAGCGAAAATCTTCAGGTGTGTCCGATTGAATTTGGATTTTCATATTTTCATAATCTCCTTCAAAACCAAAGGCTATTTTTTCACCAGAAATCAAACGCGGATTTATAATTTTTGGGTCGAACGCTTCTTTGAACAATTTTACGGTATAAAGCGAATCTGTAGGAACGGTGATGGGTTTTTCCAAAAAACCAATCTTATCACTTCGTTGTTGGTATTTACTGTCTTGGTTTCCATCTTTTAAAGCCACAAGCATGTATTTTCCCGCCTTAATATTATCTATTGAAAAGGCGGTTACGCTATCTAAGGTATTGGTAATGTATTTTGGTGTCTCTTTATATACCGTAGAATCGGTGTAAGTGAAATCCATTTCGTACAACATAACAGACACATATTCGTCTGGTTTACGTAAAGTAGCATCAATTATATTTCCTTTTACCGAAAGCGAATCAATATAATCTCCTGTTGAGAAAACATATCTATAAAATGGATATGGGTTTCCTTCGTTATTATCTACAATGCTATTTCCAAAGTTAAAAGCATAGGTGGTATTGGGATCTAGAGTATCTTTTATTTTAATGGTAATGTATTTACTGGCTGCTCCTTGAGGATATATTTCTGGTGCTGGATCCATTGGAGGCGAAATAATTAACTGTTTTTGTAGATTATTAATTTTTATATACTCGTTAAACACAATGGTTATTTCTGTTCCTTTAAAATTGGTTGAAAAATTCTTGGGGTCAGATCTTACAATTACCGGAGGTTTTATGTCTTTCTCTCCTCCACTTGGTCGGCCTCTATTGGCACAATTAGCAAGTAATAAGCAAACTAAAATAACGTATAGAGGTTTGTAAAAGACGCGATTCATTTTTTGTTTTTAAATTAGACACAAAGAAACAATTTAATTCCCATACAGAAAACAATCCTTAAGCTATTGCCATAGAAGCGATGCTAATTTTAACATTCTTGGCTTTGTTTAATACCGAGATGCAGGCTTCCATGGTGGCTCCTGTAGTTATAATGTCGTCCACTAAAAGCACATGTTTGTTATGTATTTTTTCCCTATTTTGAATAGCAAATAATTCGTCGTTGGTTATCCATCTGCTCAATCTGGATTTGTTTACTTGAGAAGTGGTATTGGTTATTTTTATAAGCACATCGTCGTAATAATCGATTTCTAATTGTAAAGCTATTTCCTGTCCAAATTTAGCTACTTGGTTATAGCCTCTTTTTCTTAATTTCTTTTTATGGAGAGGCACTGGAATAACAACATCTATACTTTGATATGCTTTTAATTCCTTTAATTCGGCACCGAGCCATTGGCCTAAAAACACACCAATTTCTTGATATCCTTTGTATTTTAAATTGTGCATTAATTGTTGGGTAATGCTTTTCTTTTCAAAACGCAATAAAGCTGTAGCCTGTTCAATTTTTGCACGCCCATAAAAGGCTTTTAAAACCGTGTCGTCGTTATCCAAATGAAAATTAGTAACTGGTAAACTGTGTCTGCAATGTGTGCAGACATAGTGTTCAAAATCGCTTAGCTGAAATTGGCAAGCAAAACATACTTTAGGAAAAAACAAGTTTAAAACCGATGTCAGCATCTTTGTAAGAATTTATCTTAAAGATAATAATAACTTTTAAGCTTGAAACACATTTTAAATCAGCAATTTAGAATTTTAACAATTATTTCATCAGTTCATCGATTAAAATAAGATAAAACAATCATTCTTTATAGTTTCGTAGTGCAAAATTATATATTAAGATGATAGTTAACCCTCAATTATTTAACTACAGATTAATTATAGGTACATTGGTAATAGCAATTGTTGCTTTAGGGTCTTTTGGCTTGGTAAAGTATCAAACACTTAAAAATCATCAATCATTTGTGGAACAGGAAACCTCGCTTGTTCAAAATGAATTACACGAAATGATTAAAAGTTATGATGCAATTCAAGCAAGCAACAACACCATAGATTTAGAATTAACTAAGGCTAAAACATCACTTTCGAATGTTTTAGACTCGGTTGGATTTTTTACATCAGATGTATCCGTAATTTCTAAGTTTAAAAATCAAATAGCAGTTCTTAAGAACGAAAGGTCTCATTTATACAGGAAAACCACTATGGTACAAAATCGAAACAACTCGCTTGAAGTTGAGGTTTTTTCCTTGTCAAATCAAATGGTCAATCAACAAAATAAATTAAATCTTCTTAATGAAGAAAATGCTATTTTGTCCAAAACGATTAAGAAAATTCAATCTGTTTCGGCTGAAAATGTTCAGGCAATCGCTTTAAATACCGTTAGTTCGCGAGACGACGCTAAAACCAATAGGATTGATAAGTTAGACCATATTGAAGTTTGCTTATCACTTTTAAGCAATGAGTTTACACCTAAAGGAAATAAAAATATTTTTGTTCAAATACTTGGGCCAGACAATCAATTGGTAGTGGAAAGAGGTCATGTAAATTTTAAAAACACGGCCTTAAGCTATAGTGGAATGACAGTTGTTAACAATAATTACAGCAATATTGAGGTCTGTACCAAAATTAACATAGAGTCTAAAGAATTATTTAAAAACGGCACTTATTCTGTGATTGTTTATAACGACGATTTAGAGATAGGAAAGACAGAATTAGAACTAAAATAATCAACCAATAATATATTTGTGAAAACCGTTCCTTTAATGAGAACGGTTTTTTATTTTTGCAACATGGCAAACGATGATCAATTTAAGAAAGTAATCTCTCACGCTAAAGAGTATGGTTACGTGTTCCAAAGTAGTGAAATCTACGATGGACTAAGCGCAGTGTACGACTACGCTCAGAATGGAGTGGAGTTAAAGAAGAATATTCGTGACTATTGGTGGAAAGCCATGGTCCAAATGAATGATAATATTGTAGGTATTGATGCCTCCATATTTATGCATCCAACTACTTGGAAGGCTTCAGGGCACGTAGATGCCTTTAACGATCCGTTAATAGACAATAAAGATTCTAAAAAACGCTATAGAGCAGACGTTTTAATTGAAGACTATTGTGCTAAAATTGAAGCAAAACTAGACAAGGAAGTAGCTAAAGCCGAAAAACGCTTTGGTGACGCTTTTAATAAAGAAGAATTTGTTTCTACAAATCCGCGTGTTTTAGGTTATCAAGAACAAATAGCTACCATTCTTTCCAGAATGGCAAAATCTTTGGAAAAGGAAGATCTAGCCGATGTAAAAGCACTTATTGAGGAATTGGAAATTGCCGATCCGCTAACTGGTTCTAGAAACTGGACAGAAGTTAAGCAGTTTAACCTCATGTTTGGAACTAAAATTGGTGCCAGTGCAGAACACGCTATGGATTTATATTTGCGTCCTGAAACAGCTCAAGGGATTTTTGTCAATTTTTTAAACGTTCAGAAAACTGGACGTATGAAAATACCTTTTGGAATTGCCCAAACAGGAAAAGCGTTTAGAAACGAAATTGTTGCTAGACAGTTTATTTTTAGAATGCGTGAGTTTGAACAAATGGAAATGCAATTCTTTATCAAACCAGGAACCCAAAAAGAATGGTTTGAATATTGGAAAGAACACAGAATGAAATGGCATTTGTCTCTTGGTTTAGGTGAAGAAAATTACCGTTTTCACGATCACGAAAAATTAGCTCATTATGCAGATGCTGCTACAGACATCGAGTTTAAATTTCCTTTCGGATTTAAGGAATTGGAAGGAATTCATTCCAGAACCGATTTCGATTTAAAACAGCACGAAGCTTTTTCAGGAAAGAAATTACAGTATTTCGACCACGAAGAGAACGCAAGTTACACACCTTATGTACTTGAAACTTCCATAGGATTGGATAGATTGTTTTTAGCAATTTTCTCAAACTCTCTAGTCGAAGAAGAATTAGAGAACAATACCACTAGAACTGTTTTAAAATTGCCGGCAGTTTTAGCCCCTGTAAAAGCAGCTATTTTACCGTTGGTTAGAAAAGATGGTTTACCAGAAATTGCAAAGCAGATCCTAGAAGATTTAAGATGGGATTTTAGTGTGGATTACGATGAAAAGGATGCTGTTGGAAGACGTTACCGACGTCAAGATGCCAATGGAACGCCATTTTGTATTACCGTAGATCACGATACTTTGGAAGATAATATGGTTACCATTAGACATAGAGATACTATGGAACAGCAGCGCGTAAAAATTGCAGATTTAAAAGATATTATTAACGCTGAAGTAGATGTGAAACATTGGCTTCAAAAAATGTAACAAATTCCTGCGAAGGCAGGAATCTTAATATTAAAACTCCCAAGCTAATTTAGTGTGGGAGTTTTTTATTTTTATTCGTCCATATTAAAACGCAACAACCTCAAGGCGTTTAATACCACAACAATGGTGGAGCCTTCATGAAAAAGTACAGCCATACCAATATTGGTAAGTCCTAAGATGGTTACAGGAACCAAGATGGCAACCACTCCTAAACTGATGAAAATATTTTGTTTGATAATGCGTTTGGATTCCCTACTTAAACCAATAGCAAAAGGGAGCATTTCTATTTTGTCCGACATTAGCGCTACATCAGCTGTTTCTAAAGCAACGTCACTTCCCGCTGCTCCCATAGCAACGCTAACTGTGCTTAATGCCATTGCTGGAGCGTCGTTAACACCATCGCCAACCATAGCAATCCTTTTGTCTTCTTGAAGTAGTTTCTTTACAGCTTCCACTTTGTCTTCTGGCAATAAATTGCCTTTGGCCTCAGTTAAACCTATTTGTCTGGCAATGGAATCTCCCACATTTTGATGGTCGCCAGTAAGCATCACCATTCGTTTTATGCCAATTTCTTTCAAACGTTTCAAGGTGCTTATAGCTGTTTTTCTTGGAATGTCCATGACACTAATCAAGCCAACAACTTCATTTTTAAAAGCAACCAGCATCACAGTATGACCATCTTCCAATAAGTTTTTCATTTTAGAGGTTACCGATTCTTCTACAGAAATTCCTTCATCTAACATGAGTTTGGTGTTTCCTATAAAAACCGGGAAATTTTTATAAATGGCTTGAATTCCTTTCCCTTGAATGGCATTTATTTCGGAGGCTTTTCCTAAGTATTCGATGTTGTATTGCGACTTAATATCTTTTGAAATAGCCCTAGCCAATGGATGATTGCTCAAACTTTCAACTTCTAAAACCAATTGAACAAAATCTGTTTCATTAAAATCGTTAAAAGGAATTACATTGGTTAATTTAGGTTTCCCTTCCGTTAATGTGCCTGTTTTATCGAAGGCAATGGTTGTAATAGCCCCTAAATCTTCCAAAGCTTTTCCTCCTTTAATCAAAACCCCTTTTTGTGCAGCTCTGGCAATACCACTTAACACAGCACTCGGGGTCGAAATGGCTAAAGCGCATGGACTTGCAGCTACTAAAACCGTAATGGCGCGATACAAACTTTCTTGAAATGTTTCGTCTATAATGAGATATGCAAAACACAAAGTAAAAACCAATATGATAACAATAGGGACATAGACTTTTTCGAACTTTTTAGTCATCCGTTGGGTTGGTGACTTTTGGGTTTCAGCCTCGCTTACCATTTTTACTAAGCGCGCTACCGTAGAATCGGCACTGAGTTTTAAAACCAAAACCTCTATATGCCCATCGCCATTAATGGTTCCGGTAAATACAATATGAGTTTTATCGATGTCTTTAAAATCCAGTAAATTATCAATACTTGGAATGGCTGTTTTATCAACAGGCATGCTTTCTCCAGTAATTGGTGCTTGATTGATGCTACTACTACCTTCTACAATCACACCATCTGCGGCAATTTTGGTATGTGGTTTTACAACAATAATATCGTGTATTTGTAGCTCCTCGATTGGAGTTTCTATCAGTTTCCCGTCTTTTTTTACTAGAGCTGTGTTTGGCGATAAATCGTTTAGAGCTTCAATAGATTTGGTAGCCTTATTCATGGCATAACTTTCCAAGGCATGACCTAAGCTAAACAAAAACAACAGTAAAGCACCTTCTGCCCAACTGCCAATATAAGCTGCGCCAATGGCGGCAGCAATCATTAGAAAATCGATATCGAAACCGCCTTTAGATATTTTTTGGGTGGCTTCAATACTTATAAAATAACCTCCAAAAAAATAGGCGATCATATAAGAACCTAAATGGGTCCAAGATGGTGTGGATGTTGTTTTTTCTAAAACAAATCCAAGCAGTAAAAAAACACCACAAAGTATGGAGAAATATAAATCTGTTCTTTTTCCAAAAATACCACCATGGTCGTGGTGATGTGCGTCTTTAGTATGTTTATTCATTGGTTTTGTATCCTGATTCTGGGGTGTTAATTTATTAATTTTTTAAGGAGTTTGCCCTATTCTTAAAGGCTTTTATTCAATATACTACAATTAATGACTATGCCCACCGCCACCATCATTTAGTAGCATATAAGTGCCTTTTGTTAATATTTTCTTGTCTTTTAGATCTATTTCGTTTAAAATTTCAACAAAATCCTCGGTTTCCATACCTTTTTTAATTTTTACTTTTTCTAAATGATATTCCGTTTCGGTTTCATTTTTTAAAACTAATACAAAAGATTCGTCTTCAACCTCTACAACAGCTTCTTTTGGAACGGCCATGTTTCTTACATTATTGATAATAATATCTGCTTCAGTAAACATGCCCACTATAAATTGCGTTTGGTCTTCATCTATATGACCATGGATTTTTACGCGTCTGGTTTTTTCATCAATGGTGGTTCCAACCAAATGCACTTCAGCTTTAAAAATGCTATCCGAAGCTTCTGGAATTGTAAACAGGATTTTTTGTCCTTTTTTAATCTTTAAAATATCTTTTTCAAATACAGAAAGCTCTAAGTGAATGTGGTCTGTATCTACAATTTCTATAACAATATCCGAAGGGGAAACATAGCTGCCATTACTTACATTTACTTTGGTAACATAGCCAGCAATTGGCGCATATAAATTGATTGTAGAGGAGATGTTTCCTTGTTCTACAGATTTTGGGCTAATGTTCATCATTTGCAGTTTTTTACGCATCCCGTTGTACTGTGCCAAATTGCTTTTATACGTACTTTCAGCTTTTAAGAAGTTTTTTTGTGAGGTGATGTTTTCATCATACAAAGTTTTCTGTCTGGTAAACTCGGATTTTAGGTAGCTTAATTGCTCGGCAACTTCTAAATAGTTTTGCTGAATTTCTACAAACTCCGGATTTTCAAGTGTGACCAATAATTGTCCCTTTTTAACTTTATCTCCTATTAATAAAGGTGTTTTTGTAATATATCCACCAATAAAAGTAGCGACGCTCGATTTATTATAGGGAGGCACATCTATCATACCATTGGTTTTTACGCTTTGGCTAAATGCTTCTTCCGAAAGGATACCAAAAGCCATATTTTCACCTTCAAACTGTTGTTTGGTAATGTCTATTTCGTTGGAATCTGTTTTAATAACTTCAACAGCTTCTATGTTTTTTTCTGAATTTCCACAGGCTACTAAAACCAATGAAAACATAAGGATATATAGGTTTTTCATTTTTATAAAATTAAGTAATTGATGGCAATAATGGTTTGATTGTACGTGTTTAAATTATCGAGATAGGTGATTTCCATGTCTTTGGCAGTCTCTATACTTTGTATGTACTGAAAGAAATCGATTTCACCTTCTTTAAAAGTGCGTTCGGCAGTTTTTATTATTTCATCCGAAAGCGTTTTGCCTTGGGTTTCGTAATAATTAATAGCTTCTTCATATTGCTGAAGTTTTGCTAATAAGGATTGATATTCGGCATGTAACCTCACTTGATAATCCTGTTTCTGCTCTTCTACAACTTCTTGAGCAATTTTTGAAGCTT
>NZ_DATGNO010000059.1:0-34279 GCF_035306705.1 Xanthomarina sp. | reverse complement strand
GTAGTAATTTGAAGGGCATTTCTAGTGGCATTTTTCCCTTTTTCTTCTGCCACGCGACCTTCATTAATCGATTCTTGAACAGAGCCTACAATAAGTTGCACACCTAATTCCTTTATAATATCATCTCTAAATTGAATGGTTTCTGGAAAATTATGTCCTGTATCCACATGCATTAATGCAAAAGGAATTTTTGAAGGATAAAAAGCTTTTTTTGCTAGATGCGTCACTAAGATAGAGTCCTTTCCTCCAGAAAAAAGAATCACTGGATTTTCAAACTGCGCCCAAACTTCACGCAAAATAAAGATAGCTTCGCTCTCTAACTCGTCTAAATAATTTAAATAGTACTTGCTCATTGCTCAAGTTTTATTTTTGGTTTTATATAATCTACAATGCGTTGAGCTGCGTCTTCAACTGTTTCGTTTTCAGTTTTAATTTCGAGATCAGGGTTTTCGGGGGCTTCATACGGTGCCGAAATGCCAGTCATGTTTTTTATTTCTCCAGCTCTAGCTTTTTTATAAAGCCCTTTTACATCACGACGTTCGCACTCTTTTAAACTCGTATTTATGTAAATCTCAACAAAGTTAACATCTTTAACGACACTTTTAATGTTCTCACGGTCTTTTTTGTAGGGAGAAACAAAGGCGGCAAGTACGACTATTCCCGCATCAATCATTAAATTGGCTGTTTCAGCAATTCTTCTAATATTTTCGGTTCTATCTGCAGGTGAAAAGCTTAAATCACTATTGATACCCTTTCTAATATTGTCACCATCCAGAGTATAAGTTTTAATCCCTAAAGCAAATAACTTTTGCTCGACCACATTAGCAATGGTAGACTTTCCTGATCCAGATAAGCCAGTAAACCATAGTAAAAGAGACTTATGGTTATTTAGTTTCTGTCTATCTTCTTTAGAAATTTGATACTCATGGGCTATTAAATGCTTACTCATTATTCAATTGTTTTTTCGATCTTTTATTCCAAAATTCATTTTGTACCAGACCCGTTCATGTAAATAATATAATAGCATCTTAGTTAAAACTTCTGCCAATCCTATTTTTAAACCGGTTATCGGATTTCCCGATATAAACCAGGCAATAAGCATGGTGTCTAGAGTTCCTATTAAACGCCAAGTAACTGTTTTAGCTAAATGACGTTTTTTACTTTCCAGTATTTCGCCATTTTTCGATAAATTAATTTTATACCAAGCTCGTTCGTGAAGATAATAAAGAGTCATTTTAGTTATAACTTCGGATAAGCCGATTTTTAAACCAATAAAAGGATCTCCAGAAATAAACCAAGACAAAATAATGGTATCTATTGTACCAACTAATCTCCAAGTAATGGTTTTTGCTATATGTCTTTTATAGGAAACATCTGCCATTTATCTGCTAACTAAAAAATAACTGTTTAATAAATTTTCCTTATTATATGCTAAGGGTTTATTGGTTTCTATTGAAATAACTTTAATTCCGACTGCATTACAAATTGCCTGTCCTGCTGCTGTATCCCATTCCATAGTTGGTGCAAAACGCGGATATAAATCGGCCTTTCCTTCTGCAATTAAACAAAATTTTAAGGAACTGCCTTTAGATACGATTTCAACTTCCTTTCCCTGTTTTTTTAAACTGTCTAAAAAATTCAAGGTGTCTTGGTTCATGTGAGATCGACTTCCAACAACCTCAACTGTTTTGGAATCTCCAGTTTTAGGCTGAAGTGGTTTTGCCAATTGCAAAACTTTTTCCACAGACACGCTATGGGACTCTAGACCTGCCTTAAACGCCTCCTGATTATCGACATTAGCAAAGTAGATGGTTTTTGTAGCAGGCATATAAATAACGCCTAAAACAGGCTTATTATTTGTTACCAAGGCAATATTAACAGTAAACTCTCCATTTCGCTTTACAAATTCCTTGGTACCATCTACTGGATCTACAACCCAGCAAGTATTCCATGTTTTTCTAATAACATAATCGGTTTGTTTATTCTCTTCAGATATTACTGGAATATTAGTGGGGATTAAAAATGAATTAATAACATCGTTTGCTTGTTTATCCGCTTCTGTTAATGGGGAATTATCCTCTTTAAGTTCTACATTAAAAGCTGTATCATAAACTTCCATGATGACTTTTCCTGCCGCTAAAGATGCTTCTATTGCTATTTGTAAGTTTTTATTCATTATAATTTAATATGGCTTTTCTCAAGCTATCTCTCCAATATGGAATTTCTATTTGCAAAGTGCTTTTTATTTTAGATTTATCCAGTACGCTAAATTGTGGTCTTTGTGCTGGGGTTGGGTATTCTATAGATTTTATAGGAACTAATTTTATTTTAGATCCAATTTCTTCAAAAATAGCTTTTGCAAAATCGTACCAACTAGCTACTCCTTCATTGCTGTAGTGATAAATTCCATATTGATTGGTGTTATTAGAAATGAGTTTCATAATAACCGAGGCCAAATCTGTTGCATAAGTAGGTGTCCCTATTTGATCTGTAACCACACTTAATTGGTTTTTCTCCTTCGATAATCTAATCATTGTTTTCATGAAATTATTACCATGTTCAGAGTATAGCCAGGACGTTCTTAAAATAAAATACTTAGTAAGGTGATTTTGTAATTGGACTTCTCCTTGAAGTTTTGTTGCTCCATAGACACTAATTGGATCAGGAGCATCTTCTTCCTTATAAAAACTAGTTTGCTTACCATTAAAAACAAAATCCGTAGAGATATGGATTAAGGTTGAATTGTTTTTTTGGCATTCGATAGCTAAGTTTTTTACACCGAGCTCATTAATTTTTATCGCGTTTTCTTGGTCATTTTCAGCAAGATCTACAGCTGTATAGGCAGCGCAGTTTATACAATAATCAACTTGATTATTTTTAAAAAATGTTTCAACAGCTTCTATATTTGAAATATCAAGTTCTTGATAATCTGTATAAATAAATTTTAAATTACCATCTGTATTTTCAAGATCCTTTATACATTTTGCCAACTGTCCATTTCCACCGGTAACTAGTATGTTTATCATATTTTCGCATCCGCTAATTTGGGCAAAACACGGTCCTTCTCAGAAACTAAAAGACTTTTTTCTGGTAATTGCCAATCAATATTTAAAGTAGGATCGTTATAAATTATTCCTCCTTCAGATTCTTTATTATAATAATTATCACATTTATAAGAAAAAATTGCGGTTTCACTTAATACTACAAAGCCATGTGCAAAACCTCTAGGTATATACAGTTGTTTCTTATTATCTTCGGTTAATTCCAAAGCTACATATTGTCCAAAGGTTGGAGATTCCTTTCTAATATCCACAGCAATATCCAAGACACTTCCTTTAATTACTCTTACCAGTTTTGCCTGTGCAAAGTCTCCAGTTTGATAATGTAAGCCTCTTAGCACCCCTTTGGTAGAATAGGACTCATTATCTTGAATAAAATTAACGTTTAAACTTGTAGCTCTATTGAATTTCTCTTGATTAAAAGATTCAAAGAAATAACCTCTTTCATCTTCAAATATTCTAGGTTCCAATATAAAGCAGCCTTGTAATTTAGTTTCTAATACAGTCATTATTTTTTATTCAATAAGCCTAATAAGTTTTTACCATAACCACTTTTTAAAAGAGGTTTTGCTAAATCTTTAAATGTTTGTTCAGAAATATAACCCATTTCGAAAGCCGCTGCTTCTATGGAGCCTATTTTAAGGCCTTGTCTTTCCTCTAAAACCTCTACAAATTGAGAGGCTTGCATAAGCGATTGAAAAGTTCCTGTATCTAACCAGGCTGTCCCTCTATCTAGGATACTTACTTTTAGTTTGCCTTGTTTTAAATACTCCCTGTTGACATCGGTAATTTCCAGTTCCCCTCTCTGACTAGGTTGAATGTTTTTCGCAATATTTACTACTGAATTATCATAAAAATAAATACCAGGAACCGCATAATTGGATTTCGGTATTTCAGGTTTTTCTTCTATAGAAATGGCTTGTCCGTCTGAGTTAAATTCTACAACACCATAGCGTTCTGGATCATGGACACGGTAGGCATAAATAATACCGCCATCTGGGTTATTATTACTCTGCAATAGGTTTGCCAGTCCAGTTCCATAGAAAATATTATCGCCTAAAATTAAAGCTACCTTATCACTTCCTATAAATTCTTCACCAATTATAAACGCTTCAGCAAGTCCATTTGGAGCATCTTGAACGGCGTATTCAAACCGGCAGCCGTACTTTTTACCATCTCCTAATAGATCTTTAAAAAGGGGTAAATCCTTAGGTGTGGAAATTATTAGAATTTCTTTAATTCCTGCATACATTAAGGTGGAAAGTGGATAATAAATCATTGGTTTATCGTAAATAGGCATTAATTGCTTACTTACTGATAAAGTTAATGGGTGAAGTCGGGTTCCCGATCCTCCTGCTAGTATAATTCCTTTCATAGAAAACTATGTTTTTATTTCCACGAAGGTGAAAATTTAATTATATTGTTTTTCGTAGTAAGATTGGTAAGCGCCGCTGGTAACATTATGTAGCCAATCTTTGTTGCTTAAATACCAATCAATTGTTTTTGCTAAACCTTGCTCGAAAGTTACTGATGGTTTCCATCCTAATTCTTTATTGATTTTTGATGCGTCAATGGCGTATCTCAAATCATGTCCAGGACGATCTTTAACGTAGGTAATTAATTTTTCAGAAGAACCCTTTTCTCTTCCTAAAGCAACATCCATCTGTTGACAAAGCAATTTAACTAGGTCGATGTTCTTCCACTCATTAAAACCTCCAATATTATATGTTTCTCCTTGGTTTCCTTTATGAAAAATTAAATCTATAGCTATGGCGTGATCTACAACATACAGCCAATCTCTAGTATAATTCCCGTCACCATAAACAGGTAATGGTTTGTTATTAATAATATTATTAATAAACAACGGAATTAATTTTTCAGGGAACTGATTTTGCCCATAGTTATTAGAACAATTTGTAATTACATAAGGCATGCCATAAGTTTCTCCATAAGCCCTTACAAAATGATCGGAACTTGCTTTTGAGGCAGAATATGGAGAATTTGGATCGTAGGATGTAGATTCGGTAAACAATCCAGTACTACCTAGGGTACCATAAACCTCATCTGTACTTATATGATAAAATAATTTATCGCTATAATCCTCTTTCCAAAGATTTTTAAATGCATTTAATAAAATCATGGTTCCAATAACATTTGTTTTCACAAACGACAAGGGGTCTGTAATGGATCTATCTACGTGAGATTCTGCTGCTAAATGAATGACGGAATTAAATTGATGCTCTGTAAAAAGGGTGTTAATATAATCTTCGTTCGTAATATCTCCTTTTATAAATGTATAATTAGAAGCGTTTTCTATATCTGTTAGATTCTCTAAGTTTCCAGCATAGGTTAAACTATCCAAATTAAAAACATGGTAGTCCGAATATTTATTTACAAACAATCTCACAACATGAGAGCCAATAAACCCAGCACCCCCCGTTATCAATATTGTTTTTTTATGCTTCATAGTTTGATATAAATTTAATAAAGTTTCTAATCAGGAAAGCAGAACAAAGTAAAACAAAGCCAATAAATGGGAAAATAATCATGTATTTCTTACGAAGAGATGAATACTTCGCTCCAGTATCTTGAAAACTTGAGAGCGTATCAAAGTACACGTCCTCTTCAACTTTTTTAGAGTCTAATTCACTTAGAGCCTTCTTCAATTCTATACTTTCTTTAAGTAAATCATACTCTCTGGTTTTTGTTTTTTCTTGTATAAAGGTCATTCCGTCCTTAATAGTATAAGCACCTTGATTAGATTTTTCTTCATTATGTAAAACATTAATATAAACTCTTTGTAAAGAATCTACTTGTTTTATAGAAGACACAATGCGTTGTCTTTCAATGGAAATCAAGGAGTCTCTCTTTTGTCTTTTCTTTACAGAATAAGTATTTGTAAAAGTATTATTTAAGCCGTCTTCCAAAGATCTAAAAATATCTTTCTTATATGAAAAAACTTCTATTTCAAATACATCACCAGAATAAATACTTCTGTTATTTACAAATTCCTCAAAAGAAATCCGCCTAGTCCTTGAACTATCTAATGATTTTAAGAATAGATCGTACTGAATTATTTTATCATTCTCATTTTCTGGACCAGATTTAATATCAAAACTAATAATTTCTTTAGCATCCTCTTCACTAATACTAAAAATATCAGTTAGTTGCTCGTAATCTTGTTCATTGATTAATGCATTATAGTATTTAATATTTGTAACCAATTGGTACTTAGAATCAAAATAAGGTTGCACTAGCATTTGAGAGGTATAAATATCGGGTTGGGTTCTTTGATAAACATAACCCAAAATTACAGAAACCAACATGATTAAAGCAATTAACTTAAAGTTTCTAACCAAAGGTTTCAACGCATATATAAAAAAGGAAAATATGCCTTTAAAAATATTTAAGAAAAAATTAATAACTTTACTGATACTTCTTCCAAAATAATCGAAGAGAATCAAGACATCTACTTCTTCGTTGTTTTTGTTTTGTTCTGGTAAATTTGTACTCATTTCGAGGATTGATGTTAGTTAAAAATTTGTTGTAATATTTTTCGGGTTATTAAATATGTTGGCTTAACTCCTGAGGTTCCAAGACCTCCAGATGCTAAGGTACTTCCTGTTTCCAAAGGATTATCACTGGCGTAATAGGCATATCTTACCTTTACTTTTGGATTGATGCTCCTTCTTACTTTTGATGCCGCTTGAATGGCCTTTTGATAATGTGCCCCCTCCATTTCTAGACCAATAACATTCCAAGTCGAGTTGAAAAAGAATTTCAAGATTTCCTTATTTTGTAAAGAAGTTCCTAATACGGTAATCATCGTGCCTTCATAAACATCGATATCATGCCCTTCCAAATCTTTTTTGCTCAATTCGTTTTTGAAGGGATAATTGTCTGCTGTTCCCTCAAAAATATGAGCCGAAGGAATCATAATATCTCCCTTTCCTCCTTCCAGAATACCAGCTTTCCCCATAATTGAAATGGATTCCACATTTAAATGAATTTTATTACCATTAAAATGAATAGGTTTTAAAAACTCGTCAATAGTTTCATAAGCTTGTTCGCCAAAGGCATAATCCATGACAAAAAGAACTGGTTTTTCATCTTTTTTGAATCGCTCACTCACTTCAATATCCAAGATCGAAAAATCTATTTTAGCTGTGTCAAAAATTTGAACATCAATATTGGTTCCAGAACTATCTGGAATATATATCATGCCATTCTGCAACGCTTCCTTGGTTACTTTATTGCGTAAATCTTGATTGTTCTTGTCACTTATAGCTTCATACAACTCAAAAATACTTTTCTTTTTTGCAACAGTTTTTAATGCATTAGGTGCAAAAAGCGAGTTCATAACACTGTGCATATTGGCACTAATAATATGAATTGGTCGTTCTAATAAATCGTTTTTATAAAGAACTTCCTTAATGTTATTAGACCAAACTTCTCCATGTATATGATGTCCCAAACGCTCTCTTAATACGGGGCTAAAAGTGACTGTGCGCTTATTGTCATTAATAATTTCTTCAATGGCCAATTTCCCTAGCCAATAAACTATATGCAATAATCTTTCTGGTTGAGAATCTAAAGCAAATTGATCGTAAACCGTAAGTATTTCGTTAAAAGTTCTACCTAAAATATTAGCTGTATGCGAAATGGCTACTTCTCTTTCTTCTAAAGTCAATTTCTTTTTGGATAAAACAGCTTTTTCAAGTTTTTTCCAATCTCTGGTGGTATTACCAGCTTCATCAATTAATACACGTTTACTAATTTTATGAGATTCAATAAACACAAAGGTAAGATGGGTTAGAATATCGTAAATTTCAGAGCGGCCACGAGTAATTTCAATATTCATTTGCTCTTCATCAATACGATAACAATTACGTCTTCTTTTTGGTGGAATTATAGGTTTAAAATGGGAATTTGCATACCCTTCATCGCTTGTTAAATTAATAAAGGTGCATTCCTCAATACCTTGAGGCAATCTGTCTACCACATAAAGCAAGCCTTCTAACTCGGCTTTTTCTTCACCAATAGAACCATATATTTCTGGTTTTAATTGCAATAGGGATTCGCGAAGCGTTTCACCCGAAACACCCATAGGTTTATAGAAGCCTCTATTGAAAAGATGCCTCATAGTAATATACATTCTTTCTATGGCATTCGAGCTTTCTTGCGCTCTCGTTCTATCATGATGTTTTATTTTACTCATAAATTTATTTTAGCTAACAAATATAGTATTATTTAATCAGATTTTGGGTTTCTAAAACCTCGGCAATCTTTCTGTCGTTAGAAAGTCTGGCGATTTTGTTTTGTCCTCCTAGTTTTCCAATAGATTTCATATAATCCTGAAAGCCATTTTTCTTTACTTGCGATATTTTTAAAGGTTGAAGCACCTTGCCTTTTATTAAATCGAAATAGTAACTATTCTGTTTTTGCAAGGAAGCATCCATAATTTTAGAAAAAGCTTCCAGACTAGCAGGCGCTTTTTCGAATTCTATAAACCATTCGTGATAAGGTAAACCCTCTTCTGGATCGGTTTGAGGCGCTACTGTAAATTCTGTAATTTGGGCATTGGTTTCGTTTACAGCTTCTTCTAAAGCTTGTTCTACTTCTTTTCCAATAACATGTTCTCCAAAGGCTGAAATAAAATGTTTAATCCTTCCAGATACAATAACACGATAAGGCTTTAAAGAAGTGAACTGTACCGTGTCTCCTACATTATAGGCCCAAAGTCCGGCATTTGTAGAAACAATTAGCACATAATTTACACCAAGTTCAACATCTTTTATCGTGAGACGTTTGGGGTTTTGATTATAAAACTCATCAGCTTTTATAAATTCGTAGAAAATTCCAGAATTAAGCTGAAGCAACATGCCTTTTTCATTTTGTTTATCCTGAAATGCAAAAAATCCTTCACTAGCTGGAAATAACTCAATACTATCCACTTTTCTACCTATTAATTTTTCAAATTTAGCTCTGTAAGGTTCGTAATTAACGCCTCCAAAAATAAATAGGTTGAAGTTTTCAAAAACCTCTCCAATCTTTTTTCCCGTTTTCTCCTGAATTTTTTCAAAATACATTTGAACCCAAGAAGGAATTCCAGAAATAATGGTCATATTTTCTGGTAAGGTTTCTTCAACTATAGCATTTACTTTGGTTTCCCAGTCTTCTATACAATTGGTTTCCCAAGAGGGCATTCGGTTTTTTTGAAGATATTTCGGCACAAAATGAGCAACAATTCCTGAAAGTCTTCCAAATTGAATCCCGTTTAGTTTTTCTAAAATGGGACTACCTTGTAGGAAAATCATTTTTCCATCCACAAACTTACTGTTTCCTGTTTCGGCTATATACATTAATATGGCGTTTCTAGCTGCCTCCACATGAGTTGGCATGCTTTCTTTTGTAATAGGAATGTATTTAGCGCCTGAAGTAGTTCCTGAAGTTTTAGCAATATATATAGGCTTTCCTGTCCATAAGATATCTTTTTCACCAGCAACTACTCGTTCTATGTATGGTTTTAAGTCTTCATAATCTCTTACTGGAACATGCTTTACAAAATCTGCATGAGAGTTGATGCTTATAAAGTTATGATCTCTTCCAAACTGAGTAATTACGGCGGTATTAATTAATTCTTGAAATACCTTTTCTTGAGTTTCAACAGGTTTGTTGGCCCATTTTAAAATGGATTTAGAAACGCGTTTTGCAAAAGGCTTGGCAAGTGCTGATTTAAATGAGAACATTAATTAAAATCTATAAAATTAGTTGGATTTATTGGATAACCATCTTTCCAAAGTTCAAAATGCAAATGGGGTCCCGACGACAGTTCACCCGTGTTTCCCGACATAGCAATTACTTCTCCCGCTTTTACCAATTCGCCTTGGGATTTGGTTAAGGATGCATTGTGTTTGTACACGGAAAGCAAGCCATCACTATGTTCTATAATGATAACATTTCCAGTTTCAACAGTCCATTCGGCAAAAATAATAGTCCCATCGGCAGTGGCTTTTATTGGCGTATTACTCTCAACAATAATATCAACAGCATAGTGTTTTTCTTCAAAATTATAAGGAGCGGATATAGTGCCTGTTACTGGTGGAAATAGTACAAAATTAATTTTTGAAGTAGCTGTTTCAAACAAATTGTATTTATCTTCTTTCGCTACTTTTTCCCTTAAAAGTGAATCTTCTTTTGTAGCCCTTAAATCTATTTCAGAAACATTTATTCGAGCTTCCTCCAAGATAGAGTCTCTATTAAAATCTACCGAACTTATTTCGCCCTGAAGCACCTTTTTTATAGACTCATAATATCTTTCGTTAACAGCAATTAAACGTTGTAAAGAATCTGTTTTATAGGTGAGTTCTACAGCTTGTTTTTTTAGTGATGTAGATGAATAACCAGGAATATACTCGCGTAAAGAGGTGAAAGCAATTAAAATAGTGGTGCCCGCAATTAAAAGAATTGAAGATAAAGTCATAACCACAAACACATTTAAGCGGGTTAGTTTAAACGATAATCGCTCTTCAAAAGTATCTTCATTAAGAATCACGAGACGATACTTATGAAGTAGTTTCCTTTTAAACTTTTTTGATTTTTTTTTGTTTTCTGCCATTCTGCTAACAAAATTAAATAAAATATCTCAGTAGCCGATGTGCAATATGCTAAAGTTCTTGTTAAAACGATATAATTAAACTTTAATTATTAACTTTGCGTTTTAAAATAAATCTATATGAGTTTATATATCCTACCGTTAGCAATTGGACCATGGCAAATAGCACTTATTGTTGTTATTGTGTTATTATTATTTGGTGGAAAAAAGATTCCAGAATTAATGCGTGGCTTAGGAAGCGGCATTAAGGAATTTAAAGACGCTAGTAAAGAAGAAGATAAAACAAAAGAATCTAAAGAATAAGATTCTTTTGTAACATGAAAAAACCCAACATAACATCTATGTTGGGTTTTTTTGTGACTTGAAACGACCTAAATTTAATCTTTAATTTTAAGCGATTTAATTATTGCTTCCAACTCAAACATATAGTCTCGTTTTTCTACTGATGGTGCAAAGGCAAATCCCTCTATAACCAGTAACCTGTTATTAATTTTATCTTCAATGACATAATTAATAAAAGGGCCAGACATAAAAGCATTTTTCACATCCCACAGACCTTTTGTCTCAATCGCTGGTTTATTATCTATAATAGTTTCAAAAACGGCTGGAGCATAAGCTTCTTCAGTTATCATGAAAGAATCTTCAGTGGGTCCTGGAATATGAACTTTCCCAATAGAATCTCTCAACTTAATAATTTGATCCACTAAACTATCTCCTTTTTTAATGGCATTAAAGGGCAATTCAAAAATCATTAAATTGGTTGTTCCCGTAGTTATATCCTTTCTAATCCAATAAAAATGATCTTCTTCCTTGGCTATTCTATATGCCGAAGGAAACTTAATGCTTATGCCTAATTTTTCTTCAATACTACTGCTATTGTGAAGCGATAAAGAAATACGTCTTTGTTTTTCTTTTATTTCCTCGCTTTTTAATGCCGCTATAATTTTTTGTGAATTAGCTTCTATCTGATCAATGATGTCTTTGTCTGTTTTTCCGGAAACCAAAATAACTTTTTGTGGCTGGGCATAAACATTTGACAATATTTTTACCGAAGCTTCGCCTCCCTTTACTACCTTAAAAACAGTTCTGTTCTTGGTTGCAAAACCACTAAAAACAACTGGAGGAATCTGGCTCATGGCGAATAATGGTTCATCTTGAGGCAAACCATCGACTGGGGCTGCAAGTGTATTTCTTATGGTCTCGCCTACAGATCCTTCCCATAAATCGTTATCTATAACAACAGATAAGTGATTGATATTTCCTGAAGAATCAGGTAAGAGTTTTTGATTGGAACCTGAGTTGTTACCACAACTTAATACAAGTAAAAACGAAAATAATAACAGAGTTTGTTTCATTGGTTAAAAAGTTTTAATGCACGAATTCACATACAATAGCCATCGAATAATAATGTGCCAAGAAGGCTATTGTACTTGTAAAATCCCTAGTTTAATTGGTTATAATTAAAGTTTAGCCTTTAGAAACTTTAAGTTTCGTTCCAGGCTTTAGATTACTGCCACTAATATCGTTCCAATCTCGAATATTTTGAACAGAAACTCCAGGAAATTTTTGTGAAATGCTCCAAAGTGAGTCACCACTTTGCACTGTATATACTTTTTGGCTCCCAGATGTAGTTGTTTTTACTGGGGTATTACTTGTTTGTTGTGAGACTACTGGATTTCTTGGATAAATAGTTAAACGTTGCCCAATATTAATATTATTGCTTCGCAATCCATTCCATTGTTTTATTTGACTCACACGAACATCATATTTTCTAGCTATAAAACCTAGATTATCCCCACTTTTTACGCGATAAGTAATTTTAGACTTAGATTCAAAGAATTGTGGCAAGGGCTTTTCTCGAGCATCTAATTCGGCTTTGGCAGATTGATAAATAGTGGATTCATTTGCCACAAACGTTCCTATCGATGTGCGAGGTAGCCTTAAATAATAATTCTTGTTTTCGACAACAGGAATAATATCTAATTTATAAGACGGATTGAGAAACTGTAATTGCTCGATAGGTAATTGGGTAGCTTCAGAAACTTGATCCAGACTTATCATTTGTTTTACTCTTATCGTGTCTGTTTCGAAGCCATGAAACATAGGTCTTTCAGACACAAATCCATGTTCTTCGGCATATTCAAAAATATACATTGTTGCTAAAAATGCAGGTACATATCCAGCAGTTTCCCTAGGTAAATTATGACGAATGTTCCAATAGTTTTCATATCCACCAGAACGTCTAATTGCTTTAGATACGTTTCCAGGACCAGAATTATAAGCTGCCAAAGCTAAATCCCAATCACCAAAAATTTCGTAAAGTTTTGATAAATATACAGCTGCTGTAGTAGTAGATTTTATGGGATCGCTACGTTCATCCACATAGCTGCTAACTTCCAGGCCATACTGTTTTCCGGTTGCATACATAAATTGCCATAAACCTGTTGCCCCAACCCGAGATTTCGCCCTAGGATTTAAAGCGGATTCCACGATGGCCAAATATTTCATTTCTAAAGGAATGTTATATGCGTCCAATTCACGCTCAAACATGGGGAAATAAAAGGCACTCAAACCCATAATGCGTTCAAAATAACCTCTTCGATTTTTCAAGAAATTTTTAATCACGCTTTCCAAGGATGCATTATATTCCACATTAAATGGCGTTCTAGCATTTAACCTGGCAAGTCTGGCTTTTAGGGTATCTGTTGTTAATTCTGGGTATTCAACAAGCTTATAATCCAAATCTGAAACCGTTTTATAAATGGTATCAAATAAGGTGTTGTTATATAATTCGTCAAACCATTTTTTATCAAATTCTGAAGCTAGTTCTATATCTTGAAGAGGATCTAATTCTGATAATCTAGGAATGGCATCAATTTTTTTTATGTAATGATTTTTTCCATCTATAATGGTATCAACGACATAATTTTCAATTTCAGCCAACTCTGCTTTGTTCAAATTTTCATTTAGTTTTTTAACTTTCAAAGAGTCTTGAGCATAAGAAATACTCACACTAAACAATAATAAAAAGCTACAGATTCTATTTAAATACATTTTGTTTCTTGTTTAAATATGATAAACGACTTAATAGTTTATTTCGTGCTTAACTACAATTAATTATAAAACCTTTAATACTTATCATATTTTGATTTGGGACTTTTAATTTTCTAGAATAGCCGCTATTCCTGGAAGGGTTTTTCCTTCAAGGCTCTCTAGCATAGCGCCTCCGCCGGTGCTAACATAACTTACTTTATTCTCAAAACCAAATTGTTTAACAGCTGCTACCGAGTCTCCTCCTCCTACTAAAGAAAAAGCTCCATTTTCAGTAGCCTCTGCAATGGCATAACCTAAAGCAATCGTTCCTTTGGCAAAGTTTGGCATTTCGAAAACTCCTAAAGGTCCGTTCCATAAAATAGTTTTAGACTTTAAAACAACTTGAGCAAAAAGTGCTTCGGTATTAGGCCCTATGTCTAGACCCATCCAGCCATCTGGAATTTTATCGACATCGCAAGTATTTGTCCGGGCATCGTTACTAAAAGCATCAGCAATTATAGCATCTATAGGTAAATGAACTTCTACATTTTTTGCTTTGGCTTTTTCTAAAATCTCCTTAGCTAATGTTAGTTTATCATCTTCCACAAGCGAATTTCCAATCTTACCGCCTTGAGCTTTTATAAAAGTAAAGGTCATTCCTCCTCCTATAATTAAATGGTCTATTTTATCTAAAATATTATCGATTATAGTAATTTTAGAAGATACTTTGGCACCTCCAAGAATAGCACAAACTGGTTTTTCACCTGTTTGCATAACTTTAGCAATGCTTTTAATTTCTTGTTCCATTAAATAACCAAAACATTTTTTCTCCGGAAAAAACTGCGCAATCACTGAAGTTGATGCATGGGCTCTATGTGCTGTCCCAAAGGCATCGTTTACATAAATATCTCCCAAAGTTGCAAGTTCTTTGGCAAAAGTTTCATCTCCTGCTTCTTCTTCTTTATGATATCGTAAATTTTCCAATAATAAAATCTGACCAGCTTCTAAATTATTCACTGCATTTTGCGCTTCTTCACCTATACAATTTGAGGCAAATTTAACTTCGACTCCCATAATATCTTCTACCCTATCTACTATATGTTTCAAGGAGAACTCACTTTCTTTGTCTTTTGGTCTTCCTAAGTGCGACATTAAAATACAGCTTCCACCATCTTCCAAAATTTTAATAATGCTTGGTTTGGCCGATTTAATTCTTGTATCATCAGTTACTTTAAAACCGTCATTTAATGGCACATTAAAATCGACGCGTATAAGTGCTTTTTTATTTTTAAAATTGAAGTCATTCAGTGTTTTCATAAGATTGGATTTTAAAAGACAAATATAAATTTTTCATTTCAAAGAAAGAGCCGAATTCTTTTATCTTTGCTGCATGCTATTTAGTGAAATTTTAGGTCAGGAATATATAAAAACCCACTTAATCCAAAGTGCTGAAAATGGTCGCGTACCTCATGCGCAACTTTTTGTAGGTCCAGAAGGTTCGGGCACCTTAGCCATGGCTATTGCTTATGCCCAATACTTGTTGTGCAAAAATATTGAAGGTGAAAATACAGGTGGAAATGAAGCTTGCAACACCAAATTTAAGAATTTTTCTCATCCGGACTTACATTTCGCTTTTCCAGTTGCGATAACCGACAAGGTTAAAAAACATCCTGTTTCCAATCTGTTTTTGGAAGAATGGCGCGAATTATTGCGTGAACAGCCTTACGGAAATTTATACGATTGGTACAAAAAACTTGGTATTGATAACAAACAAGGACAAATTGGTGTAGATGAAGCTACTGAAGTTGTAAAGTCCCTTTCCTTAAAATCTTTCGAAGGTGGTTTTAAAGTGATGATTATCTGGATGGCTGAAAAAATGAATACAGCAGCAGCCAATAAACTTTTAAAACTAATTGAAGAACCACCAAATAAAACGGTGTTTATTCTAATTACTGAAGATGAAGGACAGATTATAAGCACCATTAGATCTAGATGCCAAGCTTTACACTTTCCTCCTTTAGCCGAAGATGTAATTATACAGGCACTTATTAAAAACTTTAATTTGGAGCATGCTATAGCCACAAGAATTGCGCTTCAAGCAAATGGAAATTATAATAAAGCCTGCGACTTAGTCTATCATGATAGCGAAGACACTACGTTTGAAACTTGGTTTATTTTCTGGATTAGAAGTGCGTTTAAAGCCAAAGGAAATAAAGCTGCCATCCACGATTTAATTTCATGGAGCGAAGATATTTCTAAAACCGGTCGTGAAACCCAAAAGCAATTTCTTCAATTTTGCATGGTGCTTTTTAGACAAGCACTATTGTTAAATTATCAAGCAAACGATTTGGTTTATATAGAAACTAAAACAAAGGGTTTTGAATTACAAAAATTCGCTCCTTTTGTCCATGGAAATAATATTCTAGAAATTACTCAAGAACTTCAAGATGCTATTTATCATATTGAACGCAACGGTAATTCTAAAATTATTCTAACCGATCTCTCTATTAAGCTAACAAGATTGTTGCATAAAAAAGACAATTAAAATGGCAAACCCTAAAACATGGTTTGTTATTATCAATCCAACTTCTGGTAATGGTTCTAGCAAGAAAAAATGGCCTGAAATTCAGAAACTTCTAATAAGTTACCAATTTAATTTCGAATTTGCATTTACTCAATATGCCAATCATAGCTCAGAGTTGATTCAAGAAGCTATTAATCAGGGTTTTAGATATTTTATCTGCATTGGTGGAGATGGTACTTTACACAATATGGCCAATGGTATTATGCTTCAAAAAGAGGTGCCGTCCACAGAAATTTATGTGGGTGTTATTCCAATAGGTACGGGAAACGATTGGGTTAAAACGCATTATATTTCCACTGATTTTGAGAAAGCCATTCAAACTATACAAAACGGAAACCTAAAACAACAAGATGTCGGGAAACTACTGCTTTTAAAAGCGGATAAACAGCCCACATATTTTGTAAATCTTGCGGGAGTTGGTTTCGATGGTTATATAGTTAGCAAAGTTCATAAATACAAACATTTTGGAGCTATAGCTTATCTCTTTGGCGCGCTTTTAGGTTTATTCTCATTTAAAAATTTTCATTCTAAGGTAATTATAAACTCAGAGGTTATTGAGTCTAAAACCTTAATGATAATCGTAGGAATAGGTAAATATGCTGGAGGTGGCATGCAATTAACAAATACATCAAATCCGTATGATGGCATGTTTGATATTAGTATTGCAAAAAATATTAGTAAAAGGGATATTATTAAAAACATTTCCAAGCTCTTTAATGGTAAAATTACAAACCATAAAAAAGTAGAAACCTTTAAGGCGGATTCTATATCTATTGAAATTTTAGATACTAAGCAACCATTTATTGAAACGGATGGTGAAATAGTTGGAACTGGAAATATCCAAATTTCAATACTTAAAAATGCATTTTCATTTTATTGCTAAATAAAAAAACGCCAAACAAAAGTTTAGCGTTTTTAAATAATGCTTAAGACGAGTAACTACTACTTTTTATAGTCGTTATTTAATGCCTCTAAAATAGTTTCTGTTAAATCGTTTTCCTCTTTTCCATACATAACACTTCCAGCATCATTACTGCCAAAAATATAAGTGTAACCGTTTTTCTCGCCGTACTCCTTTACATATTTTTTAACCTTAGAGATTAAAGAATCGATTTGAACTTGACTTTGTTGTTGAATTTCTTGCTCTTCAACTTGAATGCGTTGTTGTAGCATTTGTTGTTTTTGACTCAACACTTGGTACTCTTGTTGTGCTTGAGCATCAGTCATTTTTTGAGCCTTTTCTTGAAAAGCTTGTGCTTCCATTTGGAAAGCTCTTCCAGTACTATCTGTTCTTTTTTGAAAGGTTTCAACTTTTGTTTTGAATTTTGCCTCAATATCAATCTTCTCTTGATATTTATTAATGAGTTCCCCGTTATCAACAAATCCTGTTTTTAAAGATGAGTCGCACGAAACCAAAGTAACAATTGCTAAAGCAACTAAAATTATGTTTTTCATTTCTTGTTTTTTAATTTTGCGCAAATGTAGAAAAGTAAAGGATATAGTGTTAAAAAATATACAACAATTTATTATATAGAAATAATCTATTGAAATTAAGTATATGATAAGACGCCTCGATTGAAATCGACTTTATTAGCTGCGTTTTGCGAGCGTTTCAGGAAATTTAGTAGCAAAGCCTTGTTTGTAGCCAAAATCTATCAGATAATCGCTTTAAATGAAGAATTACTTGTTTTTTATCACATAAATCAATGAAGAATATTCACCAGAACGCCTAGCTTTCAAATTTGAAAGAAATCCTATTCTAAAAGCATTAAAAATATTTAAAGAACCCTTTTTATATTTCTCAGAAAGCATGCTTACATAATATGAATCGAAAGTCATGGGCAAAATTTCGACAACTTTCATATTCTTTGATAACATCAACTTCGAAATAGAATCCTTTGCAAAATGCCAAAGATGTCTTGGGGCATCAAAAGCCGCCCAAAAGTTTTTATAATACAAAGCGTCGTAACTTTTATAATTTGGAACAGCAATAATTAACGTACCATCTGGTTTCAATAAGTGTTTAAAAGTAGAAAGCTGATTTTCTAAGTTTGGTAAATGTTCCAATACATGCCAAAGCGTAATAACATCGAAACTGTTTTCTGTAAAGTTTAAAAGTTGGTCAACTCCAAAAACAGCTTCCTTGGTTTTTTTGTTGGCTATTTTTCTAGCCCGTATGTTTGGTTCAATTCCTGAAATAGTCCAATGATCGTTTTGAGCAGTTTGCAAAAAATCGCCTGTGCCACACCCTACATCTAAAAGGGTTCTGTTTTTGGAATTCCCCTCTTGTTTATTTTGAAGCGAAACCGAATTAATTAATTTTAGTTTTCGTTTTAATGAAATTTCCCTAACCAAGTGATATGCGTTTTCAAACAAATTTCTTTTGGAATCTGTATGAGAAATGTAGTCTTCAGTTTTATAATATTCTGGAAGTTCTGTTTCATTTGGTTGAGGAACCGTTTCTAGAAAACCATAAATTTCATTTTTAATTAATTGAAATTCCTCTCCAGAAACAGAATGATCCTTAACTTTTAAATACACTTTTTTATCCTTCATAAAACGAATTCCTTTCCATTTGAAATAATAAATCGGGTTTTGTTCCACGTGGAACATGTGCAGAAACACCTTGAGATTACCTTCCCATATAAACTAAAAGTACCGAAACATCACTTGGAGACACTCCACTAATTCGTGATGCTTGAGAAATAGTTACAGGTTGAATATGATTTAATTTCTCTCTGGCTTCCAAGCTCATGGATTTCAATTTTGAATAATCAAAATTCTTTGGGATTTTTATATTCTCCAATCTATGAAGTTTATCGGCGTTATTCTTTTCCTTTTCTATATAACCAGAATACTTCACCTGAATTTCCGCTTGCTCAATTACCTCATTATCCAAATCATGCATTTGGATATATTCTTCCACAGAAGCCACTTGACGCATATCGTCTATTGTAATATTAGGACGTGAAAAAATTTTAAACATCTTGTCAGATTGACTCATTAAAGCCGAATCCTTAGATTCTAAAATGGGGTTTATTTCTTCATGACCAACACTGGTATCGGCAAAAAACTTTACAAAAGCTCCCGACTTTTCCTGCTTTTCCTCCATACGTCTCATACGTTTTTCTGAAGCCAAACCAAGACCGAAAGATCTAGGTGTTAATCTGAAATCAGCATTATCCTGACGAAGCAAAGTTCTATACTCCGCCCGCGAGGTAAACATCCTATAAGGCTCTTCTGTTCCTTTTGTAATTAAATCATCTATTAGAACACCAATATAAGCCTCACTTCTACTCAAAGTAAAAGCATTCTTTTCCTGCACTTTCAATGACGCATTTATCCCAGCCATTAATCCCTGCGAAGCTGCTTCTTCATAACCTGTAGTTCCATTAATCTGCCCAGCGAAATACAAGCCTTCAATTAACTTGGTTTCTAAAGTATGTTGCAATTGTGTTGGTGGAAAATAATCATATTCTATAGCATAACCAGGACGGAAGAATTTTACATTTTCAAATCCAACAACAGAACTTAAAGCTTTAAATTGGACATCTTCTGGCAAGGAAGTTGAAAAGCCATTGACATACATTTCTACTGTATTCCAACCTTCAGGTTCTACAAATATTTGATGCCTATCCTTGTCAGCAAAACGATTTATTTTATCTTCAATAGACGGACAATACCTAGGTCCCAAACTTTTTATCCTACCATTAAACATTGGCGATCTATCAAAACCCTCACGCAGCAAATCGTGAACTTCAGGACTAGTAAAAGTCATATAACAAGAACGTTGCTTTGTCAGTGGTTTGGTAACATCCAAATAAGAGAATTTCTCAGGTTTCTCATCTCCTGGCTGCTCTATCATTTTAGAGAAATCTAAAGATCTGCCATCCACTCTTGGAGGCGTACCCGTTTTCATTCTCCCAGATTCAAATCCTAAACTAACTAATTGTTCAGTTATTCCAGTCGCTGCTTTTTCTCCCGCTCTTCCTCCACCAAAGTTTTTATCACCAATATGGATAAGGCCATTTAAAAAAGTCCCATTGGTTAGCACAACCGATTTTGCTTTAATTTCAATTCCAAGAGAAGTTTTAACACCAACTACTTTATGATTTTCTACCAATAATCCAGAAACCATATCTTGATAAAAATCTAAGTTTGATGTATTTTCCAACATCAACCTCCAATCTTCAGCAAAACGCATTCTGTCGCTTTGGACCCTTGGGCTCCACATGGCAGGACCCTTAGATTTGTTAAGCATCTTAAACTGGATTGCCGATGTATCACTAACAATTCCGCTATAACCACCTAAGGCATCAATCTCTCTAACTATTTGTCCTTTTGCAATTCCACCCATGGCAGGATTACAGGACATTTGTGCAATATTCTGTAGGTTCATGGTAATAAGCAAGGTTTTGCTTCCCATGTTTGCGGCGGCCGCAGCAGCTTCACTACCCGCATGACCTCCACCTACTACTATAACATCATATACTGAATTAAACATAATTCTCTTTCTAATCTTTTAACTGGATTCACTTGCTCTAAAAAAATTGTTCCACGTGGAACAATTCCCTAGTTCATTTTCAAGTTCTGAAGTTTAAAATAAAATAACTTGCAAATATACGTTGATTTACTGCCTATTAGCAAATAATTGAAGATAATAATTCTCCTTTTCCCTCATCAATTTCTCATCCTTCGCGGTTTTATCCTTATATCCACAATAATGCAATATACCGTGAACCATTACGCGATGAAGTTCCTCTATAAAAGGAACACTGAAATCTTTAGCGTTATCCTCAACTCTCTCTGTAGAAATATAAATATCACCCTGTATTATTTTTCCTACCGTATAGTCAAAGCTAATAATATCTGTTAAGGTGTCGTGTTCAAGAAACTCTAAATTCAATTTATGCAAATAATCATCATCACAAAAAATATAATTGATCTCTCCTAATTTGAATTTTTCATTCAAAATTACAGCCTCTAGCCATACGGAAACCTGAGCTTCATTACCAAATAAAAAATCGTTTTCTGAATTGTAACTAATCATTCTCCTGTTTAAAGTAGTCTTTAACTTTTTTATTATAGACCGGCTGCAAAGGTAAACTTTGTCTATTTAATATTTCATTTGTATTAAAATATTCTTTGGCCTTAGGAATTTGATTATTGGTATTATTATCAAAATCGGTCGTATTTGCTTCAGCCTTTCGTTTAGTATCTTGTCCTTGTTGAAAGGTGGCATTTTCCATTTTTAGTAATTGATGCTGAAGATTCATCATTTTCTCTAAGGTCCTTTGTGTAAAACCTTTATTCAATAAATCCATTTCAACCTGTTCCATCTGTTTTAATAAATTAGTGCCCGTCGGATTAATCCCTTCCTTTGCCAGTCGCTCTTCCAAGTCCTGTCTAATTTGTTGTTGTTGTTGATAAATTTGAAATAGCTCCCCAAGCATTTCATCGCTCATCGAACCTTCACCCTCACCTTGCTTTTGACCTTCATTCCCAGATTCCCCATCTTTACCGTCCTTACCTTCCTTTTCACCCTTTTCGCCCTTTTCTCCATCTTTCCCTTTTTCACCTTCATCCTTGGGTTTGCCGTCGTTACTTTTCTTCATCCCATCTTCCATTTTCTTATTAAGTTCCTCTTGGCTCATAATAATATCTGGTAAGCCTTGTTCTGGTTTACCTTGTCCTCCGGTTCCCTGCCCACTAGCTTCCATTTGCATTGAATCCATGACATTACTTAAAAAATCGGCCAAATTATTAGCAGCAGTAATCGTGTATTGTTGATTAGAAACTCCTTTAAAAATATCGTTATCTGAAAACTGAACCAGCGACTTATCGATATTATAAAACACCTCCGAAATCTCCTTGTTTACAAATTCCGAAAGTTTAGGTTGTCTTAAAGACAGAGAAAATAAACTATCATCTATATGAGAAAAATGTTCTTTTAAAGTGTACTGTT
This sequence comes from Xanthomarina sp., assembly GCF_035306705.1. Lineage (GTDB taxonomy): Bacteria > Bacteroidota > Bacteroidia > Flavobacteriales > Flavobacteriaceae > Xanthomarina. The sequence goes on along the minus strand of NZ_DATGNO010000059.1, from coordinate 12,023 downwards.
TCTTCAAATACTCCGCATATTTATTGTGATTAATTTCTATGCTTTTAAACTGATTCATTAAATCCTCCTGATCGAAGGAAAACAATAATAGATTGTCCAGAATCTGACGAAGCATGTCGATATCCTCTTGCATTTGTTCGCCTCCACCTCCCATCATTTGCATCCCGGCCTGCATTTTCTGACTCAGATTTTTCATTTTTTGTCCAGCCTGTTTTTGCTTTTGAGCAGCTTTTTGTTGATTTTCTTGTGCATCTTTTTCTTTATTCTGCTCCTCGTTATCTTCCTTTTTACCTAATTCATCCGAGGCAGCTTCCTGATCGGATTTAATTTCATCCTGTTGTTCTTCATCTCTTGGAAGTTTCACTGGATCCATCAAACTTTCATTTTCTTTTTGAAGTTCTTCCATCTCCTTTAGAAAGTCTTTAAATTCCTTATTTAATTCTTCCTGTTTTTCCTTGGTGTTATCATCTTTGTTTTCATTTGAAAGATCCAATTGTTTTTTAGACAAATCCTCCAATTCCTTTTGAAGTTTTTCCAATTTCTTAGAGACATAATATTTTTTAGTTAACTCCAACAATTGCTCTAAACTCCGTTTTTTATTTTTATTTTGTTTTGCAAGTTGTTCTAATTTTTCAGAAAGTTCTTCTTTATTTATTTTTTCTTGGAGCTTCTCTAATTCTTCTAAAAGCTTTTCATCCTTTTTAAGTTGCTCTTCATTGTCTTTTAAGCGTTCTTTCAAATCTTCTTTAAAAAGATCAATCTCTTTATTTTCCTTTTGAAATTGCTCTAAGTTTTCTTTAAGTTCTTTATTAAAATTCTGCATCATTTCCTCTTGCTGCTTCTGGCGCTTTAAGAAGTTTTCTAACTGACGTTTATCGTTAAAATTCAATTCGGCCTTTTCCTTTTGCATTTTTGAAAGGGATTCTAATTCCCTTTCTCTCTCCCGAAACTTTTCAAGAGATTTATCCAAATTTTGAATCGTCTCATTTTGTTGTTGTAATTGCTTGTCTTCCTCTTCATCCTTGGTTAATTTTCTATACGAGTACACCGTGCTTTTAGTACTTTTGAAATTACTTAAAGCATCATTATCAAATACTTGAAAAAACAAATTGTAGCTAATTCCTTCCTTTAATTGCAAGTGATTTGGAAATGCACTGATAAAATCGGCGATATTAGATTGAGAGATTGATATAGCTTCATATCTTACATCTTCCTCATTATCAATAGGATAATACACCAATTGCAACTTGCTCAAACCATAATCGTCACTTGCCTGCCCTTGGAAATAAAGCGATTGACGATCTAAACTGTCCACAGCCATTTTAACAGTCAATTCCGGATATTCATCTGAAACAACATCTATACTATAAGACAAGGTTTCATAATTTTTAAGTTTGGCATTACTGGTGGTTAAACTATAATCCAAAGATTTATAAATTTGTTTTGTGGCTTGAAAAGCATCCGAACTTGTTTTAGTAAACTGAAGCGTATCCTTAGATAATAATTGCACTTGTTCCGTGGCCTTGGTTGCCAGTTTCCAGGTAATCTTTGTTCCTTGTGGCACAATGGCATTCCCTGTACTTTTTAAAATCTCGTCCATCCTTCTAGTATAGGAAGGATAATCCAAATGCATTTCGAAATTTAATAAACTTGGTACTTCAACCACGTTCAAAACGTAAGATTTAGAACGAACACCAATGGACGACAATTCAAACTTAATATCCGACTTAGGCTTAGAAAAAACATATTCAAAATTACCAGGACTTATCTGCTGCAAAACATAGGACTCGTTATTAAAGGAAATCTTCACATTCTCCGGAACTACGTCTCCCGCAGTAGAAACCATCAATTTAAAATCCTTGTTCTCGTTCGTATCCAAAGATTCATTCAGAATAAAAAACTGAAAAGGTGCTGGAGGTTCGTAAGCAGTTTTATAGTTTAACACACGTTGATAACTATCGCTAAACAAACTAAAATGACCAGTTAAAAAAGTTAGAAGTAAAATACCAACCGGAATGGCCGCATATTTTAAATATTTTACATTCGATTTAAAATTAATTGCCAATTTAAAAGGAATAGGCTGTAAATGGGCGGATTTCTGCTCGATACTAGCAAGAAGAAGTTCAGACTCCGATGAATCCTCTTTTAATTGAAGAACATTTAAAAGCTTATCACTGACTTCAGGAAAGTGATTACCAATAATTTTTGATGCTTCCTTATAATCAATCCCCTTTTGAAGTTTAAATAATTTAGCCAATGGGATGGTAATAAATTTAATAAATAAAGCCATTTCTACAACAACAAAAAACCAAAACAAAATAGTTCTAGCCGTAGGATTTAACCACAATACATACTCCATAAAAAGCGTGAATAAAAAATATAAAAAGCCCAAAGCAAAAAACAAGATGGCTCCTTTAAGAAGTTCATTCATGTAAAATCGCCTAATAAATTGCTCCAATTTTAATTGGATGTCATTAAATTTCGTCATGTATATTTAGTTCCCATTTTCTTAACCACTAAAACTACAATAATATTTTTACTCTTAGTTGTTTAGGATTTGTAAAACTTAGTTAATTTTAACAACTTCGAGATAAAAAAGTATCTTCCTTCGCTTTATTCCATTTTCTTTGCTCTTTCTACTGCTCTACTCTATCTTTGCAACTTCAAACTAAACAACATGTCAAAACAAGTAAGAGTGCGTTTTGCACCAAGTCCAACTGGACCTTTACATATTGGAGGTGTTAGAACAGCACTTTTCAACTACCTTTTCGCTAAAAAATACAATGGAACTTTTATTCTTAGAATTGAAGATACAGACCAAAACAGATATGTAGAAGGTGCAGAAAACTACATTGTGGAATCTTTAAATTGGTGTAACATTCCTTTCGATGAAGGTCCAGGAAAAAATGAAAAATTTGGCCCTTACAGACAAAGTGAACGTAAACAATTATATAAGGAATTTGCCGATAAGTTAATAGCTTCTGGTAATGCCTATTACGCTTTTGACACAGCTGAAACTTTGGATTTTCATAGAAAAGATCACGAAGAAAAGGGCAAAACTTTTATCTATAATTGGCATAACCGATTGAAATTAGATAATTCCTTATCACTTTCTGTCGAAAAAACCCAAGCAAAACTAGATGCTGGAGATGACTATGTCATTCGGTTTAAATCGCCTCAAGATGAAACCATGCACTTAACTGATATTATTCGTGGCAACATTACTATCGACACAAATATTTTAGACGATAAGGTTTTGTTTAAAAGTGATGGTATGCCAACCTACCATTTAGCGAATATTGTTGACGACCATTTAATGGAAATTACGCATGTAATTCGAGGAGAAGAATGGTTGCCTTCTTTGGCCTTACATTATCAATTATATAAAGCTTTTGGTTGGGAAGCCCCTGAATTCGCACATCTACCGCTTATTTTGAAACCAACAGGAAAAGGAAAACTAAGCAAGCGCGATGGCGATAAATTAGGATTTCCCGTATTTCCATTAGCTTATAAAGATCATAAAACTGAAGAAGAATCTCGAGGATATAGAGAAGATGGTTATTTTTCTGAAGCGGTTATCAACTTTTTAGCCTTATTAGGTTGGAATCCAGGAACCGAACAAGAACTTTTTAATTTAGAAGAATTGGTTCAAGCCTTCGATTTAAATCGCGTAAATAAGTCTGGCGCTCGTTTTGATCCAGATAAAATAAAATGGTTTAACCATCATTATATGCAAGAACAGGATAATGACGAACTTGCAGAACAGTTTAAAACACTTTATCCTGAAGCATTGAAAGACATCGATGTTCAATACATTTCCATGGTTATCGACTTAATTAAAGAACGTGCTACTTTTGTATCAGATTTCTGGGATTTAGGATACTTTTTCTTCGAAACTCCAACAGATATCGATGAAAAGGCTGCAAAAAAAGCTTGGAAAGAAGATTCTCCAGAACTTATGAAAGAACTAATAACGGTTGTTTCTTCCATTGAAGATTTTACAGTTGAAAACCTTCAAACTAAAATTAAAGGCTGGATTACTTCAAAAGAAATTGGTTTCGGAAAAGTAATGATGCCTTTACGATTAGCGCTAGTAGGAGCCTTGCAAGGTCCAGAAGTTTTTGATATCATGTATTTAATTGGGAAAGACGAAAGTGTCAGACGAATAGAAAACATTATAAACACCTTATCATAAAAAAAGCGACCAATTGGTCGCTTTTATTTTTTTTATATCTCATTTTTAAAACGTAATCATGGCTGTAAAAGCTAGCATGGATTGATTTCCTTTTATCTTCTTATCGTTTCCGCTTAGGTCCAAATTATTATTGTTTAACTTATTTAACATGTTGGTAAATCCATAAATATATTGTGCTTTCAATCTAAAAAAACCAAATCCTGCAGATGCACCAATAGCGCCATCTACATTAAAATTACTAATATCCCTTAAATCCTTCGCTATTAAATTTGTATAAGAATTTATGATATAGGTTTCATAAGCTTTATCCTTTATTTCCATATCACTGTTGTACTGGATCATTGGTCCAACGTCAATAGTCAAAAAGCTTTGAATGAGTTTTACATGCATTAACAGAGCAATTTGCGCAGTAAATATTTTATAATCTACAAACTCTTCACCAGGACTTAAAACAAGTGGTCGCGCAGCAATTCCAACGTTATTTTCAGACAGTTGAATGGTGTAGCTAACATTGTACCACTTATGTGGAATATCAACCGTTGCAGAAGCTCCCGCTTGCCAACCATTGCCCTTTTTAGTAGTAAAATTATCAGTTAAAATATCGTACTGGGTAATCCCTCCATAAATGCCAAAACCGTTTTGGATTCTATAATTTCCCTTTTGTCCAAAGGACATTGTAACAAAACCAATACAGATAGCTACTAATAGTATAAGTTGTTTTTTTTGCATGATTGTTCTAGTGTAATTGTAACAAATATAACTTAATTTCGTATTTATCTATTTTACAAACCTAAAAAATCCAATTATGTCCATTTTATCCATTCCCATTATAATTTTATGTTTATTCATATTTATCTCGCTCTTTTTCATTGTAAAACAACAAACAGCTGTTATTGTTGAACGTTTCGGAAAATTTCATAGCATACGCCATTCTGGTTTACAATTAAAAATTCCAATAGTCGATAGAGTTGCTGGTCGTTTAAGTTTAAAAATTCAGCAATTAGACGTTTTAATTGAAACCAAAACCTTAGATGATGTTTTTGTGAAACTAAAAGTTTCTGTTCAATATAAAGTTATTAAAGACAAGGTTTATGATGCTTTTTACAAATTAGATTATCCTCACGAACAAATAACCAGTTATGTATTTGATGTGGTTCGTGCCGAAGTTCCTAAAATGAAATTAGACGATGTTTTTGTTAAAAAAGATGATATTGCTCTAGCTGTTAAGGCTGAATTAAACGAGGCCATGTCCGATTATGGGTTTGATATTATTAAAACCCTAGTAACGGATATCGATCCAGATGCTCAAGTAAAACAAGCCATGAACCGAATTAATGCTGCTGATAGAGAAAAAACTGCAGCACAATATGAAGGTGATGCACAACGTATTTTAATTGTTGAAAAAGCAAAAGCTGAAGCAGAAAGCAAACGTTTACAAGGACAAGGTATTGCAGATCAACGTCGTGAAATTGCTAGAGGTTTGGAAGAATCTGTAGAAGTATTAAACAAAGTTGGAATCAATAGTCAGGAAGCTTCTGCTTTAATTGTAGTTACACAGCATTACGATACGTTACAAGCTATTGGAAGTGAAACAAACAGTAATTTAATTTTATTGCCAAATTCACCACAAGCAGGAAGTAATATGCTAAACGATATGGTGGCTAGTTTTACGGCCAGTAACCAAATTGGGGAAGCTATGAAGAACTCCAATAATAAAAAGAAAGAATAATTTTAATAAAGTTATCAAACAAAAGCCTCCAATTTTAAAAGTTGGAGGCTTTTAATTTTTATGATTCTGCTTATGTTTATCTATCAAATTATTCAGAATTGAGAGATATCTTTGTAATTCTTCTGAAGACATTTTCGGGTGTTCCACGTTGGGAATAGTTATAGGGTTTTCATCCAAATGCCTATAAAGCGTAGGATAATCTTTTTTAATATGAAGTAAAACTTCTGTTATTTCTGAGAGTAACTCTTTCACTGTTTTCAAATTAAATTTTATTTTTTATGAAATTATAAGATACTAACTTAAAAGGGTCTTTCAAAATGAAAAGCTTAACCTTAACAATTTCGGTAAAGCCATCATTAACAACAAACTAATTAAAAGAATATCAACTTTTGAAACTTGTGTTAACAAAAAAACCCCGAATTATTCATTCGAGGTTTTAAAATTATCATTTTAATTATATTCAAATAGCTTTTGCTTCTGCCACTAAAAGCTCGTTACTATCTTCTAAGGCTTTTTCAATAAACTCATTGATTTCTGAATTTTTCTCTAATCCGTTTTTAATTAAAACCTTTAAAGTCAACATAGCCGCAATACGTGTTCCAACTTTTTTTGCAGTGGTATTGAATAAGGGATTCAATTCTTCATAACTCACGTTTTTAGCCAGTTCTAGAATTTCAGCTTTCACCTTTTCCTGTTTGGCTTCTGGTAAATTCGTATACTTTTTACCCAACTGCTGAATCACATCAATCGCTTTTCTCTGTGGCTGATTTTGTTTTGGTTGTTGTGGTTTCTGACTCTTATTTTCTGTTGCTTCAGCACTTTTAGATTGCTTGGTCCAAGAATCTTTTAAACCAACCGTTTTATTGAAAATAAGTTTCTCTGAAGTGGTATCGTTATCCACATTAAAATAACCAATGCGTTGAAATTGGAACCTATCTCCCACTTTCGCTTCTAACAAACTAGGTTCTACATAAGCTTCGACTGTTTTTAGGGAATCCGGATTTACAAACTCCATAAAATCTTTGTCTTGATGTGAATCTGGAGCTTCGTCTAAAAACAATCGGTCATATTCCCTAACTTCAGCTTTTATAGCATGTGGAATGGAAACCCAATGAAGCGTTCCTTTTACTCTTATGGTAGTATCCTCGGTATACGTACAATGTATTTCGATGATATTTCCTTTTTCATCCTTTACAACACGTTCACCTTTAATGATATATGCATTTTTTAAACGCACCTCTTTTCCTAAAGTCAATCTAAAATATTTACTGTTAGCTTCCTCTTTAAAATCGTCCCTTTCAATATAAATCTCACGCGAAAAAGGTACTTTTCTATAGCCAGCCGACTCATCTTCCTGATTGTTTTCTGCTTCCAACCATTCTACTTTTCCTTCAGGATAATTGGTAATAACTACTTTAACCGGATCTAAAACGGCCATCACTCTTGGAGCTGTTTTATTTAAATCTTCGCGAATACAAAACTCCAACAAGGCAACATCAATTACATTATCTCGTTTGGCAACACCCACAGTTTCCACGAATTTTCTGATAGAATTTGGTGTATAACCACGACGACGAAGTCCTGAAATAGTTGGCATTCTTGGATCATCCCATCCAGAAACAATATTTTCCTCTACCAATTTAAGCAACTTACGTTTGCTCATAATGGTATAGCTTAAGTTTAAACGGGCAAACTCTCGTTGTTTTGGAAGCATTGGAAGCGCTTCTGGTTGATATTTATACACTTGTTCCTTAAACCAGTCGTAAAGCTCTCTATGAGGCTTAAATTCAAGCGAACAAAGGGAATGTGAAATCTGTTCAATATAATCACTTTCTCCATGTGTCCAATCGTACATAGGATAGATACACCAATCGTTTCCTGTTCTGTGATGTGCTCTCTTTAAAATTCGATACATCAACGGATCCCGCATCAACATGTTTGGATGTTTCATATCAATTTTAGCACGAAGTACGTGTGTACCTTCGTCGAATTTGCCATCTTTCATTGCTTGAAACAAATCCAAATTCTGTTCCACACTCCTATTTCTAAACGGTCCATCAACACCTGGTTGGGTTGGCGTTCCTTTTTGTTCCGCTATAGCTTCGCTAGACTGCGAGTCTACATAGGCCTTTCCCTCTTTTATTAACAAAACAGCCCAATCAAATAACTGCTGAAAATAATCGGATGAATACAACTCGTTTGCCCATTTGTAGCCTAACCAAGAAATATCTTCTTTAATGGCGTCTACATATTCCTGTTCTTCCTTTTCAGGATTAGTATCGTCAAAACGAAGGTTTACAGGCGCATTATATTTTTCACCCAAACCAAAACTAATTCCAATGGCTTTGGTATGACCAATATGTAAATAGCCATTTGGCTCTGGTGGAAAACGAAAGCGTAAAGCTTCCTTTTCTAATCCATTAGCGAGATCTTCTTCTATGATATGCTCAATAAAATTGAGTGGTTTTAATTCTTCAGACATATTTAAAAATAAAAAGCAAAGTTATTAAATTATAGTGTATTATTTTTGTTGAAAAGAATTTGTTTTGGGAATTATAAAAGTTGAAAATATCAGGGTTTTTGCGCATCATGGCTGTTTAAAGGAAGAAACAAAAATTGGTTGCGATTATCGCGTGGATTTGGAAGTTAAAGCCAATTTAAAAATCTCGGCTAAAACGGATGCCTTAAGCGATACGGTTGATTATGTTTTTTTAAACAGAATCGTACGAGAAGAAATGTTAAAACCGTCTAAGCTATTGGAAACAGTAGCTAAGCGCATTTTGGTTAGAATTTTTAAGGAAGATAAACTTATTAAGAAGGCAAGTATTTGTGTGAGTAAATTAAACCCTCCTATTGGCGGTGATGTTGAAATGGTTACGATAAAAATGACCGAAAAGCGTAAAAAATAGCTTGTAAATAGCGAATGAGCATAAAATTTTTTACATTTGCAGTCATCAAAAAATAACCTCCTGTTTAAGTTTAGCTTTTATAAGCCTTAAACACAGGAAATATAAGGTGTCGTGGCCGAGTGGCTAGGCTCAGCTCTGCAAAAGCTGCTACAGCGGTTCGAATCCGCTCGACACCTCTTTTAAACCTTCAAGTTATACTTGGAGGTTTTTTTATTATAAATTTTTATAAAAAATTAATTAAAGAAATACAGCAGTTCTCCAGAAACTTAGGAACGATCCACACCTATTTTAAACCTTCAACTTTACTTAGAGGTTTTTTTATTATAAATTTTTATAAAAAATTAATTAAAGAAACACAACGGTTCTCCAGAAACTTAGGAACAATCCACACCTATTTTAAACCTTCAAGTTTACTTAGAGGTTTTTTATTAAAAAATAAATATTTACATCATCTACAGCCTGATATAGCACTATTAACCATACAATAACAAAAAAATATTCTATTTGTTAACCTTTTTAATTTTATTATATAAAGTTTAGTATTTTGTCACATTATATTAATCAATTATTAAAATCTTTAAATTATGAAAATCTTTAAATTATTTTTATTCAGTTTTTTAATTATCTCAAACATATCATGTTCTTCAGACGACGATAACAATGATATTGATTCGTCTAATATTATTGGAAGTTGGACTTTGAAAGAAGGACACATAGTACCTGGATCAATGAATCTTGATATTGGTGGAATGACAGTTCCGGTTGTATATTCTGGTAATTTTATTAACATTGAAGAAAGTAACAGAATAAATTTTCAAGAAAACAACACCTTTTCTTCTGTTACCGGAAACATAGCTATAGAATTACAAATGACCATTATGGGTCAACCTCAAAATCAAACTTTTGAAGGGAGCGATTTTTTTGGTCAAGGAACTTGGGAAGTTAATGGAAGAGAATTGAAAATACATAATGAAAACGGGACTACTATTAAGTACCACATCGATAATATTGATGGTAATGTGCTAGAATTAAGTAGTAATGTAAAAGATATGAGCACAGGAGAACCAAATCCTATGTTAGAAAGTATGGATATGGTTATTAAAATGAAACTTGAGAGAGTATAAAAACAGTGTAATAACCCTTACTACATATCTCTGTTTATCAGACTAATTAGAATCATAAATCCCATTAAAACTATTTATTTTTAATGGGATTTATTTGCTCTAGTCGGTCTTTAATTCGTTCTTTTTCTTTTGGAAAAAATCCTTGAACCAACAATAAAATTCCAAAACCTAAAATAACTAAAGAGACAATTTTTTTGGTTTTAAAAATGCGACGTGGAGTTAATTTATTTTTGAGGGTTTTTGCTGCTATCATTTTTAATAGATCCACTAAAAAATAGACAGCTAGAATAGTACCTAAAAAGACAAAGAGTTCTTGATTTGTTTCGGTTAAAGAACTTCCAATAACTATAAAGCCTAACCAACCCAATAACACTCCAACATTTATAAAATTTAATAAAAAGCCTTTGATAAAGAGCATTCCAAATTTCTTTTTTATTTCGACCATATGGTATTCCCTAACTATAGAACGAAAAGATTTGGAAGTTTTTATAAAGGAAATAAAACCGTAAACGGCAAGTAGAACGCCTCCAAAAATAAGGAAACTAGGATCGTCTTTAATTTTATGTAAAAGTTTGGTTGTACTGTAAAATGCAACAATAATAAATAAAATATCTGCTAAAATAACACCAAGATCAAATATCAAAGCACTTTTAAACCCTTTGGTTGCGCTGGTTTCCAATAGCACAAAAAATACAGGTCCAATAGTGAACGATAAAAGAATACCAAAAGGAATTGCTGTAAGAATAGCATCTTGCATACAAATAAGGTGTTTACTACAAAACTACATAATTTTTTTAGCCATTAAAAGATAAACTTACCTATAGGTGATATTAAATCGATTTAAAAAGAGCTAAACTATTAGTTTTTAAATTTAATCTTTACGAACTACTTTACCACCTAAAACAATATTTTCTTTTATTGTTGTAGGGGTTCCATAAATATAAGCTGTTCCTCCCGCTTTTACCGTAACATCAACTTCTTGAATGGCTTTTACGTGTGCTTCACCAGCAGCTCTTATATTAACTTTTGTTTTGTCGGTTTCTAAATCCTTACCTAAATAAGAACCTCCAGTTGTTAAATCGATATTTTGATTTTTTGCTTGCCCGGAAATACGAATAACACCGCCTGTAATAGCTTTGGCTTCCACAAAAGTAACATCTTCAACCATAAGTTTAATACTACCGCCTTCTTGAGCTCGCGTATCTATTTCAAATTGTTTAATAACATCGTTGGAACTAACAAAAGCACCTTCATTTACATCAATAACATCAATGGTTTTGTAATATAATTGAACGGTAGTTAAATCTCCATCAAAAACTTTTTTAAGAGACATTTTAATTTTTAAGTTTCCATTTTTGTTAACAAAAACTACATCTTCCGTGTTATTTCCTGTTATTACAACTTTATTATCATCCGATTTTATAAGTTCTACCTCAATTCTATCATAAACTTTAAGCTTATTAAAATCTCCTAAATTCTTTTCAGTTTGAGCATTTATAGAAGTTGCGGCCAATAAAAAGCTTACCAAAATTATCTGTTTTATCATATTTTTTAATTTAATCTAGTAGGAACTACAAAAACTATACCTCAGGTTTTCCTATTAAGGTAAAATCCAAATGTTTTTTTACCAAGTCGGTTTCTTTTACTTTTACTATCACTTCATCACCTAATTGATACATGGTTTTGGTATTTTTTCCAATAAGTGCATAATGGTCTTCATCAAATACATAATGATCGTCCCTCATATTCCTTACACTAACCATTCCTTCACATTTATTTTCTATAATTTCTACATAAATTCCCCAATCTGTTACCCCTGAAATAACACCAACAAATTCTTCATCCTTATGGTTTTCCATGAATTTAATTTGCATGTATTTTATAGAATCTCTTTCAGCTTTTGTTGATAGATTTTCCATGTTACTGGAGTGATTGCATTTATCTTCGTAAACTTGTTCGTTTACCGATTTTCCTCCATCCAAATAATGTTGCAACAACCGATGTGCCATAATATCTGGATATCTTCTAATTGGTGATGTAAAATGACTGTAATAATCGAAAGCCAA
>NZ_DATGNO010000058.1:0-6410 GCF_035306705.1 Xanthomarina sp. | reverse complement strand
TAGCTTCAGTAGTTATATTTGGAAGTTTGTTGATGGGAAACCTATTAAAAATCGGGTTAAACATTATAAAGAAGCACCAGCCACGACAGCCATTTCAGATGCTTTGAGCAGGGATTTAAAAAAACGCGGTTTTAAGTTTGTAGGCTCCACAGTTATGTATGCACATATGCAAGCCACAGGCATGGTAAACGATCATGAGGTTGGATGTTTTAGGTATCATGAGGTGGATAATGAATTATGAAAATAAAGAAACAACTCTTGTAGTCTTAATCTTTAACATTCAGACTCTAAGAGCTCCTCGAAAGCCTCTAGCTGCATAGTATGATTCTGCACCATTGTGATAGATAAAGACTGTACCAAAACGATTGTCGCCAAATAGGGCTCCCCCAAGGCTTCTAATTTCTTCTGGTGTTTTTACCCAACTGGAAGTTTTTAAATCTATGGCTTCCAATTTTTGTAAATCTTGATATTGTGCGACACTTAAAAGCTCTATTCCCATGGCAGTTGCCAGATCCATAGCATTGTCCTTTGGCTTGAATTTTTTTCTGGACTGTAGAGCTTTCCTATCGTAGCAAAGGCTTCTACGTCCTTTTGGGCTTTCTTTGGAGCAATCATAAAAAACATATTCACCTGTCTGTTTATCGTAATTTACCACATCGGGTTCTCCTCCAGTTTTTTCCATTTGGTAAAGCGACCACAATTTTTCTGGATGGGCTTCTAATCTGGTTTGTATTTTTGACCAACCCATAGCTTCATGACGATGCCTGTGACTTTCAAAACGGTTTTTTAGGACTTGAATAAAATCTTGGCTTTCTGTAGGCGATAATTTTTTCATAAGTATAAAGTAATCATTTTTAAAAAGTTCCCTACTAAATAATTTTATAAAATTACTAAAAATCTGTCCTTTACAATCAATTTTATTTCTTGTATTTACATTTAAGGCGTAAACAATTGAGTTTGGTGCTTGCTGGAAAAACTTACACCTGGTGAGGCTACTGAGTTGAAAGCGTTGTTTGTTTAAATTATCTAAGTAATTAAAAGCCTCTTATTCAAATATTGAAAAAGAGGCTTTTTATAATTAGGTTATCACCACTTTTCCTTTTGTATTGTCTTAATTATTTTCCAATTATCTATCTTTCTTTCTAAATAAACTTCATAAGCTTGTCCCCAAAGTGCACTTCTACTTACTCCTAAATAAATTTTACAACTATCCATTTTAGAGTTAAATTCAAACTTGGTAAAACGATATAACAAATCGTATTCTTTCCAATCTTTTGATTTTTTGAGAAGAACTGTATCAGCCGGAATTAGTATGTGTCTACTACCTTCATCAATTTTATGTATCGTATTCGTGCTTATGAATAATTTTTTTCTTACAATTTCGTTTTCACCTTCTATTTTAACTTTATCAATGATTGGGTAAATTGCAATATTCAATTTAACATTTGCAAGTGAATCTTTTATACTCTCAATTGGTTCAAATATAAGTGAATCATTAACCTTTTTTGGTAAGGGTAGTAAAGGAAAACTAAATTTTTCAATACTCAAACTTATTACTTCTTCTATATCACTATCTAATTCTCTATTTTCAACATTACAAGAATAAACAAACATTATTAGTACAATAACCAAAATAATTTCTTTTATTCGTTGCATACTTCAATTACTTAAATTAGCTACCTTTTAAGACTTTTCTATTACAGAGTAATAAGTAATTTTCCATTCATTTTCTATTTTATCTAAAAAATATACTATTAAATCAGAATCTAATCTTCCTCTATTAGTTCCAACAGTTATAACTGCTTTATTTTTTTCATTATTAAAAACCACATCAGAAAAGCTTATTATCCCAGTTAAATCGTATTGCTTTTGCTCTTCTCGTGAAATAGTTCTCTTAGACATGAAAAATAAATTTTCATCAAAAACATTTTCCAATAATAGTGTATCAATCTGAAATTCAAATGCCTTTTTTTTAAATTTATTAAATAGCCTTAACTCCTCATCTGATAAATCCACTCTTTTACTTAATCCGGTAATTGAATCTTTTTTATTTACTTTTCTGCTGTTAACTTTAGATAAGTCGTAATCTTGAGTATTTAAATTAATGGCATATATATGCACTAACCCATTTCTATCACTCAAATTAACTTTTTTAGCGATACTATCTGGCAATAATTCTAATGGTGTAGGAGGAATGTTTTTAGGGATATTATTATAAATTACCTTCATTACTTGGTACTTACTTTTATCAACATTTAGCTTCTCGCTACACGATAAGCTAAATGTGAAAAGTAATATTAAAAAAATATTTAATCTATACATACTTCACTATTATTGATTACTGTTGGAACATATTGATAGTATAAATTTTCTAGTTCATCTGTCAATAGATTATTCACATCCCAATTTTCCAACCCTTGCCACGCAAATGATTTATAATAGTCTAAAGGATAGCTATAATTATCATATACTCTCAAAGCGTTTGCAATGTTATCAACATAATATGCAGACATGTAGGGATGATCTAAATGATGATCTGGAACGTTTGATTCACTATAAAACTTATACCATTGAAATAAAACTGGTCTATTATTAAAGTCTAGCCCTGTTTGATAATCATAAACATACTTACATAACTCAGCATGTACGCTTCATGCAAAATTAATGCCTCTATTTCAATAGGGTTTGTATTAACATCTTCAATAGTAATTTTTATAATACCTGTTTCTGCAAAATAGTTATCATCTGTACAAGCATCATTAGTAGTTGTACAGTTACCTACAGTAAATATCAGGTTTGCACTAGGGTTATCTATAAAAGCACCTACTGTCTCACTAAATAGCGATGAATTATCCGCCTTTAATTTGTTATACACACAATTCAATTTTTCGTTAGCGACAAAAGTAGAATCTAAATTAGTTTGCCCATGGCTTAAAAAAGCCATGAGAAGGGCAAAACAAAATATCGTTATCTTAATTACAGTCTGTCCCTTGCGCATCATTGTTATTTGTTTGTTCATTTAATATTATATCAACTATTTCCTGTCTTTTATTAGCATTTGGAACTAATTCTAAAAATGTATCTGTTGTTGTAGCAATATCTCCATTTGGATATACTGAAAACTGACCAGAAAAAGACATTGCATAATAATAATCCCATCCTAAATTACCACCAGTACCATATTCTTTATCCCATTGATAGTTCCATCTAGACAAACAACTATACAAACTCAACTGAACCATAATGTTAAGGTATGATATAATACCCAAACTTTATTAACTTTTACATAAATCTCCATAATACCACCACCAACTTGAACATAAGGAATAAAATGAGATTTAACAATAAAGCACCAATCTTTGTTTCGATTAAAAATTGGCTTTGAAATAGATATATATTTGTTCCGAGGATTGTTTTTTACAAACTCATCACTACATAAATAGAAGTATTTATTCAACTGTTCAATATTAATTAATGAATCATTTTGAATTTTCTGCAATTCAGATTGTATGTAACCTGTGTCAAAATTATGCAAAAACAATTCTACTGGTGGAGTATGTACATAAGGAATGGGTTCCCATAGACTTTTTAAATTTGGTTTGTTAAAGCTTTCAATACTCTGAAAGCCCTTCCCTGGAAGCAAAAATTTATTTCTTAAGAAAATAGTGTCCAATGGTATAGGGTTCTTTTTTTCAAAAGGGGTTATAACCTGATTGATAAATTCATATTCTTGAGCACAACTTAAAAAAAACGTAACAAAAAAAATAAAACTAAATAATTTTTTCATCAATTTAAATTTTAACAAGAACCTGTGGTTCAGTTATTTAATTATTTCGGTGTGTAATAGTCATTATTTGCCAAATGCCGATTATGGCTTTCATAACTAATTACAGTTATTATCTACTAATGGTTCATATCCCGAATAGGTTTCCGTGCCATTCTCTGTATTAAATACTTTGATTATATGATATTGGTCATCTGAATTGGGAAAATTATCAGAAAAAACAGGATTTAAAGAGCCATTAGCAAGATGTGTTATGCCACTCCAACAAACAGCCTCGTAATATTCTGTGGTTGAAGCAGGGTACCCATATTTTTCTTGGATAAAATTAGACACATTTAATGCCATTTCAGAAACCAACTCTGCCATGTACAAATGGTGAGCGTCATTGTTGTTTTGGTATTCTTGCCACCCTGCAACCAAAGTACTAAATTCCCCATCTGGATCAGTAAATAATAAAGGATATTGTTTGGCCACATACCTCAAATATGCATGGATAGATTCATGTAGTATTGTTTTAATTAAAGCAAGCTTTGTACCATTTTCAACAAGATTTTCACTTATTGTAACAGTGACCTGATAAACTCCCTCACTATCCAATTCTGCTGGAGAAGTTTGTCCGTTGCCATCTATTTCACCAACTTTATATGTTGTTACAAAACCCATTGGCGAAGAACTATATGAACCTCCCAAAATCTCAAAAGTGCTATTAATTAATTCAATGTTACCCATTGTATCGGAATAAAGGAAATTACCAAGCATTAAATCTAATAACATATTTTGTGTACAAGGGGGTAGGTTTGAATCTAATTTTATTCCATTTATTCTATTCTCCTCAAAATCAACTTCTCCTCCTTCCAAAATCGCCTCAATAGCCTCCATTGCAAAACTTTGGGCTTCTGTACTACAATTGTTTCTATCCACATAACTACTAACATCCCTCATTTGAATAAAATTATCTGGATTATTTATCCAATTACTTACAACCAAATTAGCATTTTCTACAGAGTTCAAGCCCAAACATTCTATTAAGTTTTGCTCATATGGAATGTTATATGTTGGTGAAGTAGCATCGTTAGTATTGTTGTTTGTATCATTGGGTACGCCTCCACCTGGATTATTTTCTCCATCTGGAACATCACTATTGTCTGGGTTATCTGGATCTGTATTACTTCCTCCAGAACAAACACTTGCGAACATTATTTCATATCCTGGACAAGGTGAGCCATTATCGTATCCTTCTGGATGGTTACCGTGTGAACAATAAGTTATAATTAATGTTGTGCAGTTTCCTTGATCCATACTTGCTAGAGTTTCATCTATTAAAGCCTGGCTATCTATGGTTTCTATACTTGCTTTATTTGTTAAGTCTACAAATTGTCCATTAAATAAAGCCTCTTTTTCACTTTCTGACAAATTGTAGGACACCAAGGACACTTTGTAGGTACCATCAGCCTGTAAAGAAAACAAGATGTTTTCCAAGGCTACGCTTGGATTGTCCCTTATTACCGGAAAGGTATAAGAGTGGTAACTACCATTTGCGTTTTCCATATAGGTGGCAACATCTGTATCTATATAAAAATCATAAGTACTGGAATGTACCAATCTGTTTTGTGAACTAGAGCCTTTTGTGCCTGTTTGCTCCTTGATTTTAGTTATGGAATTTACCAAACGGTTGTTTTGTTGCACTGTTTGATAGTCTATTTTGGTAATACTATACTTGGTTCTTGAAGTTTGCGAGGTGTGTTCCTGTTTTATAAAGGAATCGTCTTCTTTCTGACAACTAAAAAAACCTATCATTAAAAGTAAGATAAAACTTTTAGATAAAAAACGCCTTAGCTTTACGCTTTTTGATTTTTGATTTTTGATTTTTGATCATAATAAATAATTTTTAGGTTAACATGCCATAAACCTAAAAGTTAAATTTAAAATATCCTGTACGTAGTACTACGTATTTTTCCTACTTTTCGATGAAATGCAGGGTTGGTGTTACGGTTTTTCCGTAAATGTTTGGGTTTTTGGATATTTTTTGTTTGACTTTAGAGAAGTAATAAGACTCTCTGCCTATTGGAGACAGGTTTATTTTGCTCAGAATCACAAGTCAACATATATGTTTTATACTAAAAAGCATGAAACTCCAATACCATACAGGTATCACAAAAACCCCAGGAAGTCTTCCCTGGAAATTTCTTCAGCTCCCAAACTGGCTAAATGATTGGTGTACACTTGGCAGTCTATCAGGTTGTAATTGCTGTTTTGTATAAAGCTTATAAAACCGGCTTTACTGGCATTACTAACTTTTGTGAACATACTTTCGCCACAAAACACGCCATTGTTTAAATCCACACCATAAAAGCCTGCGACTAAGTTACCGTCTTGCCAAACCTCCACAGATTTAGCAACACCCTCTTTATGTAGTTTCATATAAGCCTCTATCATACTATGGGTTATCCAAGTGCCACGCTGACCTGTTCTTTTGGTTTTGGCGCACTCGGTTATCACCCCTTTAAAATCTTGGTTTATGGTCACTTGAAAATCGCTGTTTCGCAGTACCTGTTTCATGCTTTTTGAGACTTTTAATTTCTCTGGAAAGAGCACAAACCTAGGGTCTGGAGACCACCATAAAATG
>NZ_DATGNO010000057.1:0-59919 GCF_035306705.1 Xanthomarina sp. | reverse complement strand
ATTTATATGAAGCAATTATTGAATATCAAAAAAGAGAACGACGGTTTGGGAAAACAAGTGAACAAATTAACTAATAAAGTACTATTGAAAACATACTTACTATTCATTTTTACATTGCTATTTGTTGTAAATAATCAAGCGCTACAAGCGCAAGAAACGAATCCACAAAATGGCGAGAAATATATTATTGGTGGTATTGCAGTAGTAGGAGAAACCAGTTTTAGCGAACAAACCATTATCACATATTCTGGATTAAGAGCTGGAGAAGAGGTAATTATTCCTGGAGACAAAATTAGTACGGCCATAAAAAAACTATGGAATTCGAACTTATTCAACAATATTGAAATTTATGTTAATCGCATTGAAGGCAACCTAGTTTATCTAGAAATTAGACTGGAAGATTTACCAGAGCTTAACGAGGTTAAAATCAATGGGGTTAAAAAGAATAAGAAAGAAAAACTCATTACCGAAAACTCTTTAAACAAAGGTGTTAAGGTAACCGAGAACCTACTTACTACTACAAAAAACTACTTGGTAAATAAATACAAAAAAGAAGGGTTCTACAATACCAAGGTTCATATTAATACCATAGAAATTGAAGATACCATTCAAACCTCTAAAACGGTTATGAACATGGTAGTCAATATTGATAAAGGCAAAAAGGTAAAAGTAAAAGACATAAATTTTTCTGGAAATAGCATTATAAAAGATAGCAAACTTAAAAAGGCTATGAAAAACACCAAGCAGAAAAACATTACCCACATCCTTAAGCGTTCAAAGTACATAAGTGCCGATTTTAAAGAAGACCTTAACAGTATTGTAAATAAGTACAAAGAAATTGGATATAGAGATGCACGTATTCTTTCCGATAGTTTAGTCGTATTGGACGAAAAAAATGTAGCCTTATATATCGACTTAGAAGAGGGCGAGTTATATACATTTGGGAAAGTTAGTTTTATTGGGAACACTGTTTATTCCGATCAAGTTCTAAGACGAACTTTAAGAATAAATCCTGGAGACACCTATAATGGCGTTCTACTTGAAAAAAGAATTGCAGACACAGAAAACCCTGATGCCATAGATATAACCAACCTATACCAAAACAACGGATATTTATTTTCTACAATAAACCCTGTAGA
Source organism: Xanthomarina sp. (assembly GCF_035306705.1). Taxonomy (GTDB): domain Bacteria; phylum Bacteroidota; class Bacteroidia; order Flavobacteriales; family Flavobacteriaceae; genus Xanthomarina. The sequence goes on along the minus strand of NZ_DATGNO010000057.1, from coordinate 58,780 downwards.
AGTAAGTGCTGAAGGAAATATTATCGATTTAGAAATTAGAATTTCTGAAGGGAAACCTGTTTATTTTACAGATATCTCAGTGGTTGGAAACGATGTAACTAACGATCACGTTATTTACAGAGAATTATTTACCCGTCCTGGACAGTTGTACAATAAATCTAACGTTATTAGAACCATTAGAGAGTTAAGTCAGTTAGGATTTTTTGATGCGGCCCAAATAGCAACTAACTTCAACAATCCAAACCCTAACGAAGGTACTATAGATTTGGAATATGTAGTAGTAGAAACGGGATCTAGCCAAATAGAACTACAAGGTGGTTATGGAGGTGGTGGATTTATTGGAACCTTAGGTCTATCGTTTAACAACTTCTCGTTAAGAAATATATTCAATCTTAAAACTTACAAACCTGTACCAAGAGGAGATGGGCAGAAATTAGCCTTGCGTTTACAAGCAAGTCAGTTTTACCAAACTTATAGTTTCTCTTTTACAGAACCATGGTTAGGAGGTCAAAAACCTGTACAGTTCTCAACGTCTCTTTCGCATACCAAACAGTTTTTATACGACTCTAGAACTGGAAAGGCAGACAAAGACAAACGCTTTAACATTACAGGTATTTCTGTTGGATTGGCTAAACGTTTAAATGTGCCAGATAACTTTTTTACCCTATCTCAAGCCTTAAGTTACCAGCATTATAACCTAAAAAACTATAACACTGGATTATTTACCTTTGGAGATGGATATTCCAATAACCTAGCATATACCATAGGATTGAGTAGAAACAGTACATTTAACGATCCTGTTTTCCCAGTTGGTGGTTCTAGTTTCAACGTGAGTGCTAAATTAACCCTACCATATTCCCTTTTTAACAATGTAGATTACCATGCATTAAAAGTAGAACGTGAAGAGTTAAGCGGTATCGTTAGCGACCCATCGTACACTAATCAAGAGCGTGTGGATGCCAACAACGGTATTGCTGCCATTGATCAAGAACGTTTTAAATGGTTAGAGTTTTATAAAATTAAATTCAAAGCAGATTGGTACGCAGAAATAGTTAAAAAATTAGTTTTAAAACCAAGTGCAGAATTTGGATTCTTAGGAGCTTACAACCAAGACAGAGGAGACATTCCATTTGAACGTTTCTTCTTAGGAGGTGATGGTTTAGGATCATATAGTTTAGACGGAAGAGAAACCATTGGCTTACGTGGTTATCCAAACCAGTCCATTCAACCAGTTGATGATAATGGAGTGCCAACAAATGATGGTGGAACCATTTACAACAAGTTCTCTTTAGAATTAAGATACCCAATTACCTTAAAGCAACAAGCAAAAATATTTGTTTTAGGTTTTATGGAAGGTGGAATTTCATTTAACAACTTTAAAGATTATAGTCCTTACGATTTAAAACGATCTGCAGGTGCTGGACTACGTGTATTTATGCCAGCCTTTGGACTATTAGGTATCGATTTAGGCTACGGATTCGACCCGGTTCCTGGTCAAACGAAGGCAAATGGATGGGAAACACACTTTATTATTGGGCAACAATTTTAATTTGGCACGGTATTTTCTTATAACAATTTGATTATTTACGTTGTGAATTAAAATTTATAAAGTTAAATTTCGTTAGTTTTGAAAATACTAATTCCAAAAATGTGCAGATAACTTTAAGAAGCTGGTGTTTTTAGAATTTTTTGACTCATAAATTATAATATATGACACAGATGAAATTAAAAGTTCTTTTCTTACTGATTATAATCTCAACAATTAGTATATCTGCTCATGCACAACGTGGTGTAAGAATAGGTTATATAGATACAGAATATATTTTACAAAATATTCCAGAATATCAAGAAGCAACAGCTCAATTGGATAATAAGGTTCAAAAATGGAAAACAGAAATTGAAACCCAACTAAGCGAGATTCAGCAAAAAAGAAAAGATCTAAGCAATGAAAAAGCGCTTTTAACCAAAGAGTTAATTGAAGAGAGAGAAGAGGATATAACTTTTGAAGAAAAAGAAATTCTCGACTATCAGCAAAAACGTTTTGGACCAAATGGGGATTTAATGATTCAAAAGAAACAATTAATTCAACCTATTCAAGACCAAATTTTTGCAGCTGTTCAAGATATGGCTGAAAAAAGAAAGTACGATTTTGTTTTTGATAAAGCAGCTGATGTGGTGATGTTGTATTCGGCAGATAGATTCGACTTTAGCGACGAAGTAATACGTAGTATTTCAAGAAGCTCAAAACGAACACAAGCACAAACAAAACAAGAACGAAAAGCAGCAGAAGCCGAAGAAAATCTTCCTGAAATAAACGAAGAGCAAGAAGCTAGAGAAAAAGCAGCAGAAGAAAAAAGAGAAGGAATTTTAAACGAACGCGAACAAAAACAACTGGACGCCCAAAAACGAAGAGACAGCATTATTCAAGAAAGACAACGTCTTAGAGATGAAAAATTAAATGCTAGAAATGTTCAAAATGAAGAAACAACGGTTACCGAAGATGGTGAAGAAGTAAAAGAAGGTGCCGAACCTGTAGAGCAGAAGTCCAGAGAAGAAATTTTAGAAGAACGCAGACAGCAAAAACTAAAAGACAGAGAAGACAGACAGAAAGAATTGGATGCTAGACGACAACAAATTCTTGACGACAGACAAAAAGCACAAGAAGAAAGAGAAAAACAAACACAAGAAAATAAAAATACCGATGGCACACCGCCTGAAGACACCAATAACAATTAAATAAATTATAACACTTATTAATACTATTTAGAAATGAAACATTTTAAAACCTTTTTATTTGCAGCCGCCTTATTTATTGGAGCAACAAGTTTTACACAAGCTCAAAGTAAAGTCGCTCATATTAATACCCAAGATTTAATAAAATCAATGCCTGAGATGAATACAGCTCAAGCAGAAATGGATAAACTAGGTAAAACTTATGAAGCAGATATTCAGTCTATGGTTACAGAATATCAAAACAAAATGAAACAATACGAAGCAGAATCTGGAACAAAAACAGACGAAGAAAACCAAAAACGTATTGTTGAAGTGCAAACTATGCAACAAAACATCCAACAGTACCAAGGCCAAGCACAACAAGAAATGCAGAAAAAAGAAATTGATTTATTAAAACCAATTACTGAAAAAGCAAAAGCTGCCATTTTAAAAGTTGCTAGAGCTCAAAGTTTCGATTACGTTTTAGATTCTACCCAAGGTGGAGGCGTAATTATGGCTGACGGTAAAAACTTAATTGATGATGTTAAAAAAGAATTAGGTATCTAATTTATTTTTAAAAAGATATCATAAAAGCCACTTAAATTAAGTGGCTTTTTTTATTTTTGAACTTATGAGCACGCAAGCTATTGGTATTTTCGATTCTGGTGTTGGTGGCACTTCCATTTGGAAGGAGCTAAATCTGCTATTACCACATGAGAACACCATATATCTAGCAGATAGCAAACATGCTCCCTACGGCGAAAAAACGAAAGAAGAGATTATTACTCTTAGTAAAAAGAACATCGATTTACTTTTAAGTAAAGGCTGTAAACTAATTGTAGTTGCATGTAATACCGCCACTACCAATGCCATTAAGGTTTTAAGGGATACTTACTCTGTTCCCATTATAGGCATTGAACCAGCCATTAAACCGGCTGCACTTCAAACTAAAACCAAAACCATAGGAATCTTGGCCACTAAGGGAACTCTTTCTAGCGAATTGTTCCATAGAACCACAGATTTGTTTACCAGTCATATAAAGGTCATCGAACAAGTAGGTGTAGGCCTTGTAAGTTTAATAGAATCTGGAGAAATTAATTCGGAGGAAATGAAAGCCCTTTTAAAAATCTATTTAAAGCCCATGGTAGACGCCAATATAGATTATCTGGTGCTGGGCTGCACACATTATCCATACCTTATTCCACAACTACTGGAACTGCTGCCTAAGCATATAAAAATTATCGATTCTGGAAAAGCTGTAGCAGTACAAACCAAAGCTGTTTTAGAGCAGCACCATTTATTAAACCCAAGTTTAAAAAAGCCGAAACTTCAATTTTATTCTAACGGCTCACTAGAGGTGTTGATATCTCTTATAGGCGAAACATATCACGTAGAATATTTAAATTTTTAGCTGTCTAATTTCTTTTAAATTTGAAGTCGACTTTCATAAAATCTCCATCAATGGTTCCTTCAATCCACGCATGAATGACATCTTTTTCAGGATTTGAATACGAGATCCTTGTTGGGAAATCATGTTCTGGATTTTCAAAAGTGAAGACATCTTTTTGCAAGGGCAACATTTTAAAAACTACTGGCTCCTCATTCTTTTCATTATACGCAACAACTGTCAAAAATACGTTGTCTTTATTTTGTTCGAGGGTCAAGTGTTCAGCAAAAACAGTGTCATTTTCAACTAAGATAAAACTATGCGAAAACAAGGTGCTATCGTTTATTTTTGTCCAATTCTCATAAGATTGTTTTTGATTGGTTAAATGCGACCAATTACCAATAAGCCATTGGAGTTTTTCAATTTTATCATAGCCTTTAATTGTTACTTCAACAGGCTGCCGTTCATTTTTGCACGCAACTATACCCACAAAAATACATGTTATAAAAAATAATTTTTTCATCTAATCTTCTTTAAACCAACTGGAATATTTAACATAGTTTTCGGCAATTCTATGAATTTCGCCAGAAATCAATTCTTTACTAATATCTTTCACCTTTTTGGCTGGAACACCCGCATAAATACTCCCAGCTTCTACCCTAGTGTTTTGAGTAACTACAGCTCCTGCTGCTATAATACTATTGCTTTCTACCACACAATTATCCATAACAATACTTCCCATACCAATTAACACATTATCGTGCAAGGTGCAACCATGAACAATGGCGTTGTGCCCAATAGATACGTTGTTACCAATATTTGTAGGGTGTTTTTGATAGGTAGCGTGAATTACCGCTCCGTCTTGGACATTTACCTTATTCCCCATTTTTATATAGTGTACATCGCCTCTAATAACGGCATTAAACCAGACGCTACAATCATTTCCCATAGTAACATCTCCAACTATAGTTGCATTTTCGGCAATATAGCAAGTGTCTGGAATTTGAGGAGACTTTCCGTTTACGGGTTTTATTATTGGCATGAAGACTTGGTATTAAATATTAAGGTGTACAAGATAAAAAAGTCGCTCTTATTTATAGTTGAAAATATAGAAAGATACTTGTAAAAAAAAAGCCCTGAAAATTTCAAGGCTCTAATGCTTTTAGTTAACTGCAGGACAGTTACAGTGGTAACGTTCTTTTTTACAACCAAATTTATAACCTAGTGTTAATTGATGGAATCCACTATTATTATAAACTACAGAGTTTGCTTGGTACGAATACGTATAAGCAAACATAAATTGTTCATAATCTATACCAAGAATTGGAGTGATATATTGTAGTTTTTGACTAGAAACTCCTGAACCATCCTGAAACTCGGCACCATCCAAACTTCTTCTGTATGAAAGTCCGCCCCAAAGTTTCCCAAATTCAAAATCTTTGTAAGCTTTAGCATTTACATCTATAGAAGATTCCTTTGTACCATCTTTATACATAAACATTAAAGAAGGTTCAAAACTCCATTCACTGTCATATTTCTGGAACACATTACCAGCACTAAGTAAAAACTGTCTTGGATTATCGTAAGCAAAAAGCCCATTTTCATTGGCGTTTACCCCATCATTTTTAAGCATATTCTTTACAGTAGCATGTGCGTAAAAGTTAAATAAGAAATACGAAAATCCGAAATCAATATTAAAATTAGTAGCACTTTGTTCTATCCCAGCAATAATAGGATCGAAAGGCTCATTTATAAAAGCTGTTTCATCCAACTTATATTGTAAGGCTCCAATACTTAATCCAAAAGAAAGCATGTTTAAATCAACTTCTGATCTAGAAAACATAAGATGGTGAGCATACGTTAAATACACGCCGTTTTGTGAGTGATATCCATTTTTATCAGAATAGAAAATAGCTCCAATTCCAGAATTAGACTCGCCTATTCTTCCATTGACACTCATAGTTAAAAGTCTGGGAGCATTATCGTCTCCAAACCATTGTTGACGACCAGTAACTCTAATTTTCGCACAATTGGCTGCACCAGCCATGGAAGGATGTATCAGGTAGTAGTTATCGGTTAAGTAATCGGAGTATACAGGCATACCCTCTTGAGATATGGCAGTTTGCGCTAGAAAAAGCACAAAAGCTAACATATAAAACCTTTTTAATATCATAATTTTAGTTTTCAGGGACTCTGTTCAAGTGTTTCTAAAATGCTATTAATAAAACTAAATTTTTAACAAAAAATTATAAACAGAAACCAAATATATAAAAATTACTTTTTATCAGACTCACAATAAAGTTAAAGGTTTACAGTATTTTGAGAATGTGTGACAAAAACAAGCTATTAAAAGCTAAAAAGCCAAATATATGGATATCTAAAATTATCTTTTGTATTTTTGTTAAAAATTTTTATCTTATGACTACTTTTCAAGTTTCTATTAAAGAAACCACCAATAATAGCATTATAAAATTCGAGATAAATCAGTTTGTTACCCAACATCAAAGTTTCGAATTTAGCAATATAGACGAAGCCAAGGCATCCCCATTGGCTCAACAATTATTCTATCTACCTTTTGTCAAAAAAGTATATATTTCAGGCAATTTTATTGCTATTGAAAGGTATAATATTGTAGAATGGAAAGATGTCCAAGATGAAGTTGCCGAACAAATAAAAACTTACTTGAACAATGGAGGCGTTGTGATTGAAGAAACAGTTACACCCAAAAAAGTTCCAGTAACAGTTTATGCAGAAAGTACGCCAAACCCATCGGCTATGAAATTTATTGCCAATAAAATATTAGTTACAACTTCGTACGAGTTTACTTCTATAGATGAAGCCAAAATGTCGCCCTTAGCCTCTGAATTATTTCATTTCCCATTTGTAAAAAACATCTATTTTGATGAGAATTTCGTTTCCATAACAAAATACGAAGTAGCAGATTGGAACGATATTACTATGGAACTTCGTGAATTTATTAGAAGTTATATCGAACAAGGCAAAGAGGTTATGGTAGCCAATGCACCCAAAGTATTGGACAAAACCAATGAGCAATTGGATGAGAATTTTGATAAATTGGACGATATTTCAAAAGAAATCATCAATATTCTTGAAGAATATGTAAAACCTGCTGTTGCTAGCGACGGTGGAAACATCCAGTTCACTTCTTACGATCCAGAAAGCCAAATAGTTGAAGTGGTTTTACAAGGTGCTTGCAGTGGATGCCCTTCGTCCACATATACCTTAAAAAATGGAATAGAAAACATGTTAAAAGAAATGCTCCCAGGTAAAGTTAACAGTGTAATTGCCATAAACGGCTAATTATTTCTTAACTTTAAGACTCGCGAAAGTTTCACTTAAAAAATACAAAATTATGCCAGTATTAAAAGTTATTGAAGTTTTATCCAGTTCGAAAGATAGTTGGGAAGATGCTACAAAGAAAGCAGTAAAAGAAGCCTCTAAAACAGTTAAGAACATTAAATCTGTATATATTAAAGAACAAAGCGCCGTAGTAAGTGGCGATAATGTAACAGAGTTTCGAGTAAATGTGAAACTTACTTTCGAAGTAAAGTAAGTTCTGTAAAAACTTAAAAAAAGCGTTCCTTGTTGAACGCTTTTTTTGTTGTTATAATTCTTAACTTTGATACATGAAATACGTTCCCTTACTAGTAATCAGCATTTTAATAAGCTGCCAAGGACAAACAAAAGACTCCATGAAACACGCATATACAAACAATCTAATTCACGAAACCAGTCCATATCTTTTACAGCATGCCCATAATCCAGTAGACTGGAATCCATGGAACGACACAGTTTTAGCACAAGCCAAAAAAGAAAATAAACTCATATTAATAAGTGTGGGTTATGCAGCTTGTCATTGGTGTCACGTTATGGAACACGAAAGCTTTGAAGATACTGAGGTAGCTCAATTAATGAATTCGAAATTTATAAACATAAAAGTTGATAGAGAAGAGCGTCCAGACATAGACCAGGTATATATGAATGCTGTACAACTTATGACAGGAAGTGGTGGCTGGCCCATGAACGTAGTGGCTCTTCCTGACGGCCGACCAGTTTGGGGCGGAACCTATTTTAGAAAAGAACAATGGATGAGTGCCCTGGAGCAAATTTCCGATTTATACAAAAGAAGCCCAGAAAAACTTTACGAGTATGCCGATAAATTAGAAAAAGGCATCAAAGCCATGGATGTGGTTACCTTAAATAAGGAGGAAGCAGAATTCAACATAGAATATATAGACGCCACCGTAAAAAAATGGGAAGTACATTTCGATCATCAATTTGGAGGTTTAAAACGTGCTCCTAAATTTATGATGCCTAACAACTATCATTTTTTATTACGCTATGCGTATCAAAATAATGATAAGGAACTCCAAAATTTTGTAAACCTTACATTAACACAAATGGCTTATGGAGGACTTTACGATCAAGTTGGAGGCGGTTTTTCTAGATATTCTACAGATGTGAATTGGCACATTCCTCATTTTGAAAAAATGTTATATGACAATGCCCAATTAGTAAGTTTGTATTCAGATGCTTATTTAATTACAAAAAATCCATTATATAGAGACATTGTTTACGAAACCTTAGCCTTTGTAGAACGTGAATTAACCGCCGGAAATGGTGCTTTTTACTCATCCTTAGATGCCGATAGCACTACTCCGGAAGGTCGCTTGGAAGAAGGCGCTTTTTATGTTTGGGAAAAGGAAGAGCTGCAACACTTGTTAGGTTCCGATTTTGAAATGTTTTCAGACTATTATAACGTGAACGATTATGGTTTCTGGGAAAACAAACATTATGTTTTAATTAGAAAAGATAGTGATAAAGAGATAGTGATGAAATACAATCTTTCGCTTGAAGTTTTAACTAAAAAGAAAGCTGAATGGAAACAACTTCTTTTAAAAACCCGTGAAAAAAAATCCAGACCAAGGTTGGACGACAAAACCTTGACCTCTTGGAATGCCTTGATGATTAAAGGCTATGTAGATGCTTATCGTGTTTTTGGTGAAGAACGCTTTTTAAAAACAGCTGAAAAAAATGCCAATTTCATATTAAATAACCAATTGCGGGAAGATGGTGGTTTAAACCATAATTACAAAAACAACACAAGCACTATTAACGGCTATCTAGAAGACTACGCAGCAACTATAGATGCTTACTTAGCACTTTATGAAAACACCTTAAACGACAAATGGTTGCTAACAGCTAGAGATTTAAGCAATTATGTATTCGATTATTTTTACGAAAAAGCCAATAGCATGTTTTATTTTACCTCCAATCAAGATGCGCTTTTGGTAAGCCGAAATACGGAATACAGAGACAATGTTATTCCCGCGAGCAACTCGATGATGGCGAAAAACTTGTTTAAACTCTCGCGTTATTTTGATAATAATTATTACTCCAAAACGGCAATTAGCATGTTAAATAATGTAAAACCAGAGATGCAGGAATATGGCTCCAATTATTCCAACTGGTTCGATTTAATGTTAAATTATACGCAGCCATTTTACGAAGTAGTTATTGCGGGACCTGAAGCTCATGGAAAAATAAAGAATTTAAATCTGGAATATATACCTAACAAAATAGTTGCTGGAACTACTCAAGAAAGTTCCTTACCCTTATTGGAAAATAGATTTTCAAGAAACGAAACATTTATTTATGTTTGTGTAAATCAAGCGTGTAAACTTCCGGTCAAAGAAGTTTCTGAAGCTATAAAGCAATTAAAAAACTAATACAAATGAGTCTGATTTCTATTTTTTTAATCTGTTTTGTTGCCTTGGAACATCTCTATTTTTTAGTTTTAGAAATGTTTTTATGGACTAGCCCAAAAGTAATTAGAACTTTTGGACTAAAATCTAAAACATTTGCTCAAGAAACTAGGGTTTTAGCGGCTAACCAAGGATTATACAATGGATTTTTAGCAGCAGGGTTAGTATTTGCATTGGCAAACAATGATATAAAAACCCTTCTCTTCTTTTTGATTTGCATTATAGTAGCCGGAGTTTTTGGAACAATAACCACTAAAAAACCCAAATTATTTCTATTGCAATCCGTACCAGCAATTTTTGCTATAATTTCGATATACTATTATTAAATATAATTACTTGTTTTTAATTGAAAACCAGAATTTAATCTATTTTTTTTAACTTTACAATCTAATTTAAAACACACATATGGACATTGAACATTGGACAGAGAAAGGCATTGAGTTTATAACCGCATACGGCTTAAAGCTTATAGGAGCTATTCTTATATGGCTTATTGGATCGTGGATTATCAAAAAACTAATAAACGCTACCAAAACAGTCATGGATAAGAGAGGTTTGGAGGTAAGTCTTCAAAAATTCTTAACAAATCTGTTGGGTTGGATTTTAAAAATTCTTTTAGTACTAACTATATTATCTCAAATTGGAATTGAGACCACTTCTTTTGCTGCTATTTTAGCTGCCGCAGGTTTGGCTGTAGGCTTGGCACTTCAAGGCTCTTTAGCAAATTTTGCTGGAGGGATTTTAATCATGGTTTTTAAACCTTTTAAAATTGGCGACTTTATTACCGCCCAAGGAGAATCTGGAACTGTAAAAGAGATTGAGATATTTACCACCAAATTAACTACTCCAGATAATAAAGAAGTTATTATTCCTAATGGAAGTTTATCTAACGGGAATATTACAAACTTCAGTACTGAAGATACCAGGCGTGTAGACTTTACTTTTGGAGTGGGATACAACTCGGACATCAAAAAAACAAAAGAGGTTATTTTAAGTGTCATTATGTCTAACCCTTCCATTTTACAAGAACCCGCGCCATCGGTAAATCTTTCGGGATTAGGAGATAGCTCTATAAACTTCTTAACAAGAGTTTGGGTGAAAAAAGAAGATTATTGGGCCGTAAACTTTGATACCATTGAACGCACCAAAGAAGCACTTGATGCCGCAGGAATAGACATTCCTTATCCACATCAAGTTCAAATACAAAAAGAAGGTTAATTATTTGGCTTTAGGCTTTAAAGCAATAAAATCTTTTAAATAATAAGGTTCAAAATAAGCGACATCTTCGATGTCGTTTTTTTTGTACTTAGCGTAAGCTATTTGGCCCATCTCATTTGCAGAAGGCAACTTATCTTCAATAAAATATGCGTTTACATGTTGGATGAGTGCTTTTGTTTTTTCAACACCGCTTCCAATAAAATACACTGGACCATTTTTCAAATAATCAGCAAAAGAATCTACTTCCAAAATTTCGGCTTCTACTGGTCTAATAAGGTTATAAGTTTCATCAAAAACAGCCGAATAAACCTCCATGCGTCTAGCATCCAGCATGGAAACTATTACCCCTTTTTCAATAGTAAATTGATGTGCTAAAGCTTCTAAAGTAGAAACTGCTATTAAAGGTTTGTCTAAAGCAAAACAAAGCCCTTTTGCTGCCGAAACACCTATTCTTAATCCTGTATAAGATCCTGGGCCTTTACTAACTGCAATGGCATCTAATTGGTTTGCTGTTAAATTATTTTCAGCTAAAAGTCTTTCCATATAGACGTGCAAACGCTCGGCATGGGAAAACTCCTTGCTATTATCTTCTAAAAGCGCAAAAGTCTCTCCTTGTTTAGAAAGAGAGACCGAGCAATTTGTTGTAGATGTTTCTATGTTTAATATAATAGCCACGATAACTAATCTGTTAAAGGTTTACCAAGGTAGAAATCAAGGACTTTGGTTGTGAAAACAAAATTATATTTCGCATTTATTAGATTGGCTTCTGCATTGACAAATCTATTTCTAACTTGTTCAAATTCAAAGGAATTCATAACTCCGGAATTATAGCTTTCTTGAGCGTTTTTAAACGATTCTTCCTGTGCTTCTAATGAAACGCGTGAAGACTCAAATTGTTTAAAAGCCGCTCTTGCATCCACATAAGCTTGTTCGATGGTTGAACGTAAATCTTGTTTCGCTTGGTCCAAAGAATAAGCAATCTGCTCATTATTAATCTTAGCTTTATTAACACTTACTTTTGTTTGCATCCTATTAAAAATTGGGATATCAAGTCTAAAACCTAGATTATACCCTAAATTATCTTCAAGTTGTTGTCCAAAACCATTTGGAACTATTTCAAAATTTGCAGGATCTGAAGGGTCTGGAAAAACAACTCTTAAATCTTCTTGCCCTTGAAAATGTTGATATGATGTTCCTAAACCAGCACCAAAACTCAAGGTAGGATAATAAGCACTTTTAGCTATATCAATGGCCAATTCAGAATTTTGTATGTCTAGTTCTGCTTTTTTTATTTCAGGTCTATTTTGAAGGGCATAGTCATAAATATCATTTGAATTTTTATGCTCCATTAAAACTTCCGGAAGTGTTAATTCTATTTCTTCAACATCAAAACCGTCATTTGATATTTGTAAAAGTTGCGCCAATGCCAATTTTGCAAGATCTAAACTATTTTCAACATTGGTCAGTTTTTCATTATCGCTAGCTAATTGGGCATTAACATCAAGTAAATCTGCTCGAGGTCTTACTCCTGAATCTACCAATTCTGTTACTTGAGTAACTTGTTTCTCTGTAATTTCTACTTGCTCTTGAGCTACTTTTAAATTTTCCTTATTAAGTAATATGTTTAAATACTGATTAACAACATTAACCGAAATATTATCTTTTAAAATATTTAAGTTTAAGATACTAGACTCGATTCCAAGCTGAGCCTGTTTGTAAATACTTGTATTACGGAAACCATTGAATAATATGACCCCAGTGTTTAAGCCAAAACTATTTCCTCTAGAATCTCTACTAACCCGATTACCATCTTGCCCAATAAACGACCCAAAGTTCCAATTTTGTGAGGCGCTACCACTTAAATCAGGCAGGAAATTACCTTTAGCAGATATTAAATCTTGATCTGCAGTTTTAGTGTCCAATTCAGTTTGCTTTATGGAAATATTGTTTTCCAGCGCATAATTAACACATTCTTCCAGAGACCATTTTTTATCTTGGGCAAATGCAGATATACCTATAAAAACGGTTAGAAATGCGGTTGTTATTATGTTTTTATTAATCTTCATCGTTATTGTCTTTAGATGCTTTGTTCCACACTTTTATTTTGTCTCCTTCTTTTACACCGTCTAAAATTTCAACATTAATACCATCTGAAATTCCCAATTCCACATATTTCTCTTCAAATTTATTGTTGCTAGTTAAAACTTCAACATACGGTTTTTCGGTAATTCTATTAAACTGAAGTAAGGCTTCTTTAATAACTAAAACACTGTCTTTGCTTTCCATGTCAATTTCAGCATTAGCACTATAACCTGCTCTAATTCTTGTGGAAGGTGTAACTTCAACATCGGCTTTAATGGTAAATTGAACGGCACCATTTTCTTCTTTCCCTTTTGGGGCAACAAAGGTCAATTTTGCAGGAAATTCTTGTTCATTTAAAGCTCCAAGTATTACCTTAATTTGTCTGCCTTCTTCTATTTTGCCTACTTCAGCTTCGTCCACTTTTCCTTCAAAAATCATTTTACTCATGTCGGCAATGGTAGCCACGGTTGTTCCAGCATTAAAACTATTGGATTCGATAACCTGATCTCCTTCACGTACCGGAATCTCCAAAACTGTTCCAGAAATTTGTGCTATAATATTTGTGTTTGCAGAACCTCCACCAGAAAGAGATCCTTGTCTGATAATTTGATAATCGTTTTGAGATTGGATTAACGATTCTTTAGCTTGATTGAAAGATAGCTCACTATTTTCAAAATCTTGTTTAGAGATTACTCCTTTTTCAAAAAGGCCTTTATTTCTATCGTATAAAATTTGCGCATTGTCTAAAGCTAAACGAGCTGTACGTGTTCTACTGTTAGCACTTGCTAGGTTTTGCTCGTTTGGTACCACTCGAATTTTAGCTATTAAGTCGCCTTTTTTAACAACATCGCCTTCTTCTACCATGATTTTATCGATAATTCCTGCAATTTGAGGTTTTAGTTCAATTTCCTCTTCAGGGTTAAGCTTTCCTGTTGCCACAACTTTGGTGTTTATAGACGAGTAAAAAGGCTCTTCTAATTTAAAGTCCTCAATAGCTTTTGAATTTGAATCTTTAAAATATTTGATGACCCATACAAACAGCACAAGTAATACAATTCCAATTATGATTTTTAGCGTTTTATTCATTTTTAATTCTTTTTATAATTCTTGCTTGGTTTTATACTCATCGTTAAACCATGTTTTAAAGATGATATATGATTGATTTTTAATTGATTATTCTTCTCTTAAGGCATCTATTGGTTTAATACTGGTTGCTTTAAAAGCTGGAATCAATCCTATTAATGTTCCTAAAACAACTAGTATTATTAAGGATAGAAAAACCACTCCTATAGATACTGAGGCATTTACAATAACGGCTTCGTCGCCTTGTCCAAAAGCACTATCTAAGGCAATAAGAATCCAGCCTCCTGTTATAATTCCAAGAAATCCAGCTAAAAGCGTAATAAAAACAGCTTCTACAACTATTTGTCTTTTAATTTCGAAAGGTGTGGCTCCCAAAGCGCGACGCACCCCAATTTCCTTGGTCCGTTCTTTTACCGTTATCAATAAAATATTTCCAATAGCAAACACTCCCGCAATTAAAGTAGCTATTCCAACAAACCAGGTTAAAAACTGCATACCTACTAGAAATCCAGTGATTTTTTTAAATTCCTTTCCAAGGTTAAAACTTCCAAAAGCACGCTCATCTTTAGGGTGTACGTCATTTAGGTTTTTAAGAATAAGCTTGGCATCGGCTTCAATTTGAGTAATATCAAATTCAGGTTTCCCTGTAATCATCATAAAACCTATATTGTCTCCTTGATTGAATATTTGCTGAAAAGTTGTAAAAGGAATATGAATATCGCTGGTTGGCCCCATATTGACATTGCCATTTTCAAACATGCCGACCACAGTAAAATTCATGCTATTTATTTGAATTAATTGGCCAATCATGTCTTCGTCTTTTTCGAACAATTGCTTATAGATATCTTCTGAAATTACTGCTACTTTTCTGTTATCGTCTATATCACTCTGATTGAGAAAACGCCCATGAATCAACTTCTTTTTCTGAACTTTATCCAATAATGGAAAATCTCCATTAATTGAAAAATTCCCTGATAAGAACTTCCTAACTACCTGACTCTGATTTTGATTTCTTGGTACAACAAACTCAATTCCTTCAACGTTTTCTTCAACTTTTTTAGCATCTGTAAGTGTTAATCGAACAAGCTTTCCTTCTTGAAAACCTTTAAAAGGTATGCTGGTATTTTGACCCCAAACAAACACACTATTAGTAGCAAAGCTTCCAAAAAGTCTATTAAATGAATTTTCCAAACCTTTAGCAGAGCCCAGTAAACCAATTAGGAGTAAAATGCCCCACCAAACACCAACCATAGTAAGCATGGTTCTTAGTTTGTTTTTACTAAGACTATCCCATACTTCTTGCCATGTATCTCTTGCAAATAAAAACTTTATCATATTAATCGTCTCTTAAGGCAACAATTGGTTTAATCTGTGATGCTTTTTTGGCTGGTAAATATCCAGCAATTCCACCAGCAACAATTAGTGTTATGGTTGCTCCAATAACTAACGTTGTGCTAACACTTGGGTCTTTTATAAAATAAGCTTCTAGACTTGGACCGATAAATTTTAAAACACCTACTCCTATTAAAAGGCCTACATAACCTGCAATGGCAGTAATTAAAATAGACTCCATTAAAATAATGGAAATAATAGATTTAGGAGAAGCTCCCAAAGCTTTTCTAATCCCAATTTCCTTGGTGCGTTCTTTCACAATAAAAATCATGATATTACTAACACCTACCACGCCTGCAATTAAAGTTCCAAAACCAATAACAATAATTATAACCCCAAGACCAAAGGTCATTTGGTTAACAGTTTTCGACTCGTTGGCCAAATTTCTAATTCGAATGGCTCTTTGATCACTACTGGCAACATCAAACCTGTTTTTTAAATCTTTCGTTAAGTCGTTACTAAAAGCAATGGCTTTG
This sequence comes from Xanthomarina sp., assembly GCF_035306705.1. Taxonomy (GTDB): domain Bacteria; phylum Bacteroidota; class Bacteroidia; order Flavobacteriales; family Flavobacteriaceae; genus Xanthomarina. The sequence goes on along the minus strand of NZ_DATGNO010000057.1, from coordinate 42,644 downwards.
TTGTAATTCATTTTTGGGTTATACGTTAGATTGATTTGGTCTATATAGTCGTTATTTCCATAAACACGTTGGGCCGTGCTAATTGGCATGTATATAATACGTTCTTCATTGTCGCCACCATCGTCTTCAAAAACGCCAACAATTTTATATTGTAACCCATTTAAACTGATATATTTTCCAAGAGCTGTTGTTTTTAAAAACAAGTCTTGTTCTACCAACCTTCCAATGACAACCACTTTGGTCTTATTGTCTAAATCCAATTGGTTGATAAATCGTCCTTCTCTAATTATTGTATTTTCTAAAAACTGATGGTCCGGATGAACAGCTCTTAGCGGATAAGTACTTTTTTCATTTCTAAAAGTGGCATTAACAGTTAAATACAACCTAGAAGTTATGTATTGAACCTTGTCTCCGTATTCTTCCTTAATATAATCGAGGTCTTTATTTTTAAATTGAATTTGTCTTCCTGCCTGATAGCCTTTATTGGCCTTGGTAGTAGTTCCGGATTGAATAAAAATAGAATTATTAGCATCGTCTGCGAAAGCTTCGGCAAACGTATTATTTAGTCCATTGGCAATACCAAAAAGTATGGTAAATAACAAAATTGCAAATGCCACAGTAAAACCAGAGAGCACACTTCTGGTTCTATTCATATTAATACTTTGAAATATTTCCCTCCACAGGTCTCTATCGAACATATTGCGAGGCTCTAACTTGTTCTACTTCTACATCTTCCACAATAAGGCCATCTCTCAATCTTACAATGCGCTTACACATTCGGGCAATATCTTCTTCATGGGTTACTATTAGGATGGTTTTCCCTTCATCGTTCAATTGTTGGATAAACTCCATAATCTCGTACGATGTTGTTGTGTCTAAAGCTCCTGTAGGTTCATCGGCTAATAACAATTTTGGATTTGCGGCTAAGGCTCTAGCAATGGCAACACGCTGTTTCTGACCTCCAGACAACTCGTTAGGCAAGTGGTTTGCCCAAGGCTTTAGTCCTACTTTTCCTAAATGGAACATGGCCAACTCCTGTCTTTCCTGACGTTTCATCCCTTGATAATATAAGGGTAAAGCGACGTTATCTAATGCGTTTTTGTAGTTTATTAAGTTGAAGGACTGAAAAATAAATCCGAGAAATTTATTTCTATAAATAGCAGCTTTTTTCTCTGTTAAGTTTTTAATAGGAACGCCATCTAGAATGTACTCTCCTTCATCCGCTTCGTCCAGCATGCCTATAATATTCAATAAGGTCGATTTTCCAGATCCTGAAGAACCCATAATCGCAACCATCTCGCCGTCGTCTACAGAGAGATCGATACCTTTTAATACATGTAAACTTGAATCTCCTATAGGATAGGATTTATGAAGTTTTTTTATGTTTAACATTTTTATTAGTTGTTGGTTAAAGTAGCTTTCTATAGTAAGACTATATAAAAGTCTATTTGTTACAACAAAACTAATTATATTTTAGAGGCCGTTTTTTTTAGATTTGTTAAAATTTCTATAAATAAAAAAGCCAATTCCAGCAATAAGAACGTATGGAACAGCCATTAGGTAAACAATTCCATTATTTATACCTTTTGCTATGTCTTGACTTTCCCCGGTTTCTAAAACCGCACGACACATAGCACATTGGGCATTTGTATCTAGGAGAAAGATAAAAGAAAAGAGAATAAAGAGAATAATGCGTTTCATGTGTTTTTTATTTATTTATAAAATGGAACATCCATATAATTATACCCTTTTATGTTTAATGAGTAGTTTTAGATGTTTCATAAATTTAAACATTAGGTGTAATAAGGCGAAATCATAAGATAAACAATAACTCCTGAGGTTGCAACATATAACCACAAAGGAAATGTAATTCTAGCTATTTTTTTATGTCTTTCAAAATTTCCGGCCAAGGCTCTAACAAAAGTTATTAATACAAAAGGAATAATAACGATAGATAATAAAATATGTGTTATTAAAACAAAATAATAGACATATTTAATAACTCCTTCTCCTCCAAACTTTGTAGAATCGCTTGTCATGTGATAAGCCACGTACAAAATTAGAAAAATAACAGAACACCCAATGGCTGTTTTCATTAAGCTTTCGTGAAGTGCTATTTTCTTGTTTTTAATAGCAAGAAAAGCAAGCACCAAAATAACAGCAGTTAGAGCATTGATACTAGCATAAATAGGTGGCAAGAAGGTTAAGGGTTTTACATCGAAGCCCAAGTCTCTTAAATTAACTCCAAACAAAGCAGCTACAACCAGTGGAATGGTTATGGACAAAACAAGTATCCATTTGTTATACTTCTTTTCTCTCTGTAAAATGTCTTTACTCATTTAGCAATTTCTTTATATCTTCCTTAAGCATGGATATTTGTTCTTCCTGACCGTCTTCATCTGTTTTTTCTGCTTCCGAAATAATTCCATTGTAATAAATTACTGGATTTCCATTTAAAACTCTAGATCTAATAAATCCATTTTTATCTATAAGGGCGAAATTCCCGGAATGCTCGAAACCTCCTTCAACTTCATCATCTTGGGCGGTATACAAATTAAAGCCTTCGTTGGATAATTTATAAATATCTTCTTTTTTACCTGTAAGCAAATGCCAGTTAGGATTTGTAATTCCGTGTTGACTTTCATATTCTTTTAGCACTTCTGTGGTATCGTGCGCTGGATTTATAGAAAAAGAGGCTACGCCAAATTCTGTATTTCCTTTAAAAGCATCTTGAATATCCACTAAGTTCTTATTCATTTTTGGACAAATAGATGGACAGGTTGTAAAGAAAAACTCCACGACATACACTTTCCCTAAATAGTCCTTATTGGTAATGGTTTTACCATTCTGGTCGGTAAAAGAAAAATCGGGTACTTTTTTTGCTTCTCCATTAATTTCAAGGAAAATCAATTTACTGTTGTCTTTAAAGTTATTGTCTTGGCCTTGACTCATTCTATCGTTACGAGTAATGTCTTGATTTTTTATTCTATCAACAATTCTTGGAACGAAAATAATTCCAAATACCAAGATAATAAAGGCCATACCTACGTATGAATAATTTGTTTTATTGCTCATGATTGTTTTTTTAAATCGTTAGCCCGTCTGGTGGACGAGTCGTAATTTCCTTTTCTTTTTTCTCTGTATTCTTGAATTAGCACACGCAAATCGTCTGCACTCATTTTGTTTTTTATTTCTGAAACCTCAATACAATTATAAGAATACAAAGGATATGCTGGTTTGTCCTTTTCTATTTCCTTATCGGTTCTGTCGTCCAGTCTTCCTCGTTGGTTCAAATCTTTATCCACAATAAACACCTCGTGGGTGCCTAGGTCATCGTCTAGTTCCTTCATGGATTTTAAACTATTAAAAACACGTTTAATATCGGCTTCTTCGCCATAAACAAAGTGCCAATATTTTAAATCTTCATAAGATTTGATTTCTTTTTTAAGCAAATCGATGTCACTATCAGAACCAAAAGGTAATAACAATACCACTTGGAAACCTTTAAACCCTTTAAATTTATTATAAACCAATTCTTTTAAGTTAGAAGCAGCCATCACATTGTCCATAGGATTTTTACCCAAAAAACCTAAAACGGTAATATGATCCTTTAATACCACTTCTTGATCATCTTCTGAAGTGAAATTATTTAATTCGGATATCCCTTGATGAACAACGCTCAATGGACTATAATTATGTTTGGCTGGAAACAACATCAATAAAAACACCACTGGAAGAAAGAATAATATTCCCAAAGTTGTATAACGTATTATAAGCTTTTTTTTCATTTATATAAGGCGTGAAAATGGTTTAAAATACATGAAACTTATTTTCAATTTTAATATTGCAAAAATAAAAAAAGACGGTCTAATAACCGTCTCTTTATATCTATTTAACTTTTAATAAGTTGTTTAAAAATCGTTCTTAACGAAACCGTTTGTAAAAACGCTTCCTACATATTCTCCTTCTTGAAGTAATATAAATATGAGGTAAGCAATCAAGAAAACCCCAGTCCATACCACCATACGTCTTAAACTTGCTGTTTCATCTCTCATGTGCATAAAATCCCAAGTAATATAATATGCTTTCACTAGGGTTAAGATAATGAAAATCCAGTTTAAAACTTTCAAGCCTATAAAATGGCCATTAAAAACCTCAGGTTTATAAATTCCTAAAACAACTTCAATAGCTGTTACAATTGATAAGAAGATTAATACACCCCAGATTTTTTGGGTATTGGATTTAAATTTAATTAATCCTCTAAATATTTCTAATTTATGTGCGTCTGCTGCCATGTTTAAAATAAATTATCTAAAAATTATACTAAATAGAAGAATGTAAATACAAACACCCATACTAAATCCACAAAGTGCCAATACAATCCTACTTTCTCAACCATTTCGTAACTTCCTCTACGTTCGTAAGTTCCAAGAATTACGTTAAAGAAAATAATAATGTTTAGCATCACCCCTATCGATACGTGGAAACCGTGGAATCCAGTAATAAAGAAGAAGTAGTTAGCAAATAATGGTGGGCCGTATTCATTGTGAATAAGGTTTGCCCCTTCCACGACATCTTTTCCTTTAGTTTTTAATTCTTTTAAAGATTCGCTTCTAGACAAAATAGTTTTGTGTCCAGTAGCCGGATCTGTATATGTTGTTTTAACCAGTAAATTTTGATTTGCTTCAAAACCAGCTACAACCTCATCAAAGGTATAACTTGGTAAACCACTTTCTTTATTAAACCACAGCCCGTTTTTAGCTAAATGCTGTGTACGTTCTGCAGGTTGCCCAATAGCAAAATCCTTTAAAGCCACTCGATTTCCATCGTTATCAACAAAATGAATAACGTTTCCTCCGTGGGTTGTAACAGCTCCATAATCTCCTTTAATAAAGGTGGACCATTCCCAAGCTTGAGAGCTTAAGAATATAAAACCTCCAAGAACAGTTAAGAACATATAAATGGTTGTTCTTTTCTTATCTAATTTACTCCCCGCATCTACAGCTAATACCATAGTTACGGACGACATAATTAAAATAAAGGTCATGAATGCCACGAAAATCATTGGGTAATTTCCATGAATAAAAGGAACGTGTGTAAACACATCGTCTGCAATTGGCCAAATTTCGGAAAATTTGAATCTTGAAAATCCGTACGATGCTAAAAATCCGGTGAAGGTCAAGGAGTCGGAAGTAATGAAAAACCACATCATCAATTTCCCGTAACTTGCTTTTAAAGGTCTTTTCCCTCCTCCCCAAGTTTTTTCGTCTGTACCAGCATCTACAACTGTCGTATTCATATTTTTGGTTTAGTATTTATTTAAAAGTTGAACAAAAATAATCAATTTATCTTTCTAACGAAATTTACACCTCTAAAATTTACAGACTCTAAATAAGCTTCGCTATAGATATGAGGCTATATTGTTAGAATTCAAGACTAATTATCCTATAAAATATAAAAACAAAAACAGATATAACCATAGGATATCTATAAAGTGCCAAAACGTTGCGGCTAACTCCAGCCCCAACATTTCACTTGAATTATATTTTTGTTTAAAATGATTATAAATAACAACTAACAAACAGATTATGCCTACCGCCACATGCAAAATATGCACAACAGCAATTAAATAAATGTAAGACATAGTAATATTGCTAGTAGGTCCTGTAAAATTGTAACCTAAATCTATTATTTGTTGAAAGCCTAAAAACTGACTTGCTATAAAAGAAACTCCAAGAATTAAGGTAGCAAGTAACCAAAGCATGGTTAGTTGTCTATTATTGGTTTTTAAGGCTCTTTTAGCCAAGGCAAACGTTAAACTGCTAAGAACTATAAATACGGTGCTAATAATAAACGCATTTGGCAATTTAAAATCGTGAAGCCAATCTGGTCTACTACTACTAACAACAAAAGCACTTGTCCATCCTGCGAAGGACATAACTAGTGAAATAATTCCAAACCAAAGCATCATTTTTTTTGCTCTGCCTTGTTTCTCTTCTAAAGTACCTTGGGTTAAATCCATGATTTATCTAATAAACTTATCTATTACGTAAACTATTTGCAACAATGTAATGTATATTACACTTGCCAACATAAGATGTCGTGCTGCTAAAACAGTCATTTTTTTATATAATTGAACGGCATAATACAACATGCCTACTCCTAGTAAAAACACAATAATCGCTGAAACTGGGGTTAAATACAAACGTCCTGTAAATCCAAATGCTGGAACTATTGATATTAAAATAGTCCAAATGGTGTACATTATGGTTTGTACTGCGGTGCCCTTATCTTGTTTTCCGGTAGGCAACATAAAGAAGCCTCCTTTTTTATAATCGTCGTATAAAAACCATCCTATAGCCCAAAAATGTGGGAATTGCCAAAAAAACTGAATGGCGAATAAAGTTCCTGGCTCCACACCAAATTCATTTGTAGCTGCAACCCAACCTAACATAAAAGGAATAGCTCCTGGGATGGCTCCAACAAAAACAGATAGTGGGGTTTTAGTTTTTAAAGGTGTATAAGCACAAGTATAGAGGAATATAGAAATAGCTCCAAACATAGCCGTTTTTGGATTAATGCTATATAAAATAGCAAGTCCTAAAATGGTAAATAACGTAGCTATTACAAAGGCCGAAGTTACAGACATACGCCCTCCAGGAATCGGCCTGTTTTTAGTACGATCCATTAAGATATCTAAATCCTTTTCTATAATTTGATTAAAGGCATTAGAAGCGCCTACCATAAAATACCCACCAAATGCCAAAAGAATTAAGGTGGTATAATCTACGCTTTCTACTCCTAAAAGATATCCCGCCAAAGAAGAAAAAACCACACTAACCGACAAACGGATTTTGGTGATTTCTTTAAAATCTGAAACCAACGAATATTTAATTGATGAAGTGACTGTTTGACTCAATGTAATTAATGCTTTGCCTGAGGCTTTATATTGCGTTTGCAAAGATACTTTGAAAAGTTAATTCTACAAATCAAAATACCAATTAAATAGGTCGGTTCTAATTCCTATGTTAAACCAGAGCGTGTTACTACTTATTGTATTGAGGGTTTGAGCTTCAGGGTTAAAATCCCTATAGGTAACATCCGTAAAAATCTTTAGATTGGTAGCTGGATTTATAACATAACCTGCTTGAAGGTTAAAGAAAAACGTATTGGTTTTATTTCCTTGGCCTACTTTTATCCCTGTATCGTAAGGTCTTTCGTTGTAATTTCTATAAATATCCTCTCCATAACTGTAGTTATCTGTACCATCGTTAAAATCGTAGCCCCTGGTACCAAGAACCATTTGAGCATTCCCAAACCAACGCTTGTAATGATAACGCCCAATTAGCACAAACTCGCTAAAGTTAGCTCCCCAAAGATGCGCCATGGATTGATTGCTATGCCCATAATTTAACACTACGGTATTATGCGAGTACGTATATGGTCTTACCCTATTATATTCCGTTTGTAACATTAAGTTTTTTACTTTGAAGGCGTTATAATATTTAAAGCCTAGTTGATATCCGTATTTGTTTTTCCAGCTTTTTTCTCCACCAGACATATCGCTTAACGAAAATTCATCCAGAATAAATTGCCCGTAGATATTCATGTTATCGTTTAACTTATATTTTCCAGACATTCCCATAAGTGCATTTCCTGCACCTTGACCCGTTTCAAATTCTATAGCCCTAAAAAAGATAATAGGGTTTAGGTAATTTATATCAAAGCCTCTATTATTGGCATTGTTCCAGATAACCGATTCGAAAAGTCCAACATTCAATCTTTTAGAAACATTCCAGCTTAAAAAATGGGTTGCCATGTATTTTGGCATATAGGCACCATCTACTTTAACTTCTGGTCTAACATCTTTTAGCCACATCCAAGTACTGGTGTATTTTATTTTCCAAAAGGTGGTATTCAATTTTAAAAAGGGATGAGGAGTAGCCACATCACTAATAAATAAAGAGCGATAGCCATCTCCAATAAAGTTTTTGCCATGTCCAAACTGAAGATTTAAAAACTTAAAGGGCGTGTAAGATAAGTAGGCTTCAGCTACAGGATAATCGTAGCCACCATCTTTAAAGGCTTTTGCAATGCCACGTCCAGGAATGATGGCTGCCTCGTCTGCAGCCTTAATCGATTCGGCATATTGATTGTAATATTGTGCGAAACGGCCTTGACTTTCAAAAAACGAGGTATAAAAGCTAAATTTTTCACCAAAACCTCCTTGAATATTAATTCCTCTGGTATTGTTATAGGTGCTTGAAAAGTCGGCTTTGGTGTCTTTTCCTACTTCAAAATCGAAAATAGGATCTATGGTAAACCAGTAATCCTTTCCTTCTACTCTTACCAATCTTTCGTTCCAAAGTTTTCGTCCAGCGAAAGTTTGAGTGTCTTTTGCCAAGGTGTCAATTTCAGCTTGAAAATTGTAGTAAGGTGCAACATCTTCATACATATAAGGTTTAGAAGCTGTATGACTATTCGTGCCAACTAAATTGATACTTCTGTCGAATTTGGCATAATTACTATGCGTAAACGGAATGTTTAACTGACTTTTATATTCCTTATTTGAAAATGGAACCAGTTTGGCGTTAACGCTATCATATTCTTTTTTAGCTGCATTCTCTAAGACAGTCAACTCTTTATCTATGTTTGGATCATCATCTTTTGACAAATCCTTGGTTGCCACAGATTGATCAACCAATGGTATTTTAATTGCTATAGAATATTGTTTGTAGGTTGGTTTCCCGTTATAGGTGCCTGGTTTAATTTTTGGAAACTCTCCAAAAACACGTTTGGCTTCTTTTTTCAAGTCCTGATATGTAGCATCTACATAGATCACTCGAAAGTTGCCTTCTTTATCCACTTCAAAAAGCACGACTACGTCTCCTTTATAATTTTCGTTGCTTACCTCTTGAGGTACTTTAAAATGATTAAAAACATGATTAAAAACCTGATTGTCAAAGCACTTTTGCAAAAGCTCTACATCCATATTTTCACACTCGGAAAACACGGGAGGCTTTTCGTATAAAAATTTATTTTGTGCGTAACTATATATTTGAAAAAATAGAATAACAATTACGAAGAACTTCTTCATATTCATAGATGGGATTATTTGCGTTGAAAGATACTATTTTTTTAATAATGATGATACGAAAAAAAGCCGTTAACATAGATGCTAATGGCTTTTTATTGTGAAATATTTAAACTTTAATTTATTATATTAAAATTTATAGGCAAACTATAAAGTACTTCTACATTCTTATCTTTTTGTTTGGCCGGAGTCATTTGGGGTAGTTTCTCCATAACTCGCACAGATTCCTTATCCAATTGGCTGTATTTGGAACTAGTTTTAATATTGGTGACATGACCAGTCTTATCTATTTTAAAAGTTACATAAATTTTCTGCTCCCCATTTAAGCCCAAATTACTGGCAACATTTGTATTAAAGCTTCTCTGAATATGCGTTGCTATTTTATTGGACATACATTGTCTTCTAGCCTCGTTTGAAGTTGCATCCTCACATCCAGGAAAAATAGGAACCTGCTCAACTACCATAATATTCATAGGAGGAGCTTCTTCTGGTATTTCTATTACTGTAATATTTCCTGGATTAAGAGGGATTTCGGTTGGTGTTGCCTCTACAACAACATCAGTAGGCTCAATAAACGCATCATTATTTTTGATAATAGGCTCGTTAAAAAGTACTGGTTTCTTTTTATTCTGTTCTACTTGGATTGGTTCCTTATAAATTGTAATGGGAGCATTATAGGCATACATTTCGTCTATAGGCAATTCGGGAACGTCTGGAACATGTACTTCCAACGTTTGAAAAGAGGCCTCAAGCAAGAAAAAACTAACCAGTAAGCAGACAATTAATCCTACCTGAAAATAAACCGTTGAATTTGTTTTAAGCTTTGTGTCCTGCTTTTGAGGCTTTAATGGTTTTTGATCATTCTTTTGATTGGCTTCGGAATTATTCTTTGAGAAAGTCATAATACTTAAGTTTAAATGCCTGCCTGACGGAAGGGCGGTTCATATTATGTCGAAATATCAATAAACATACCAAAAAGAAAAATCCCGTTACTTCCGGGAAAACGGATTGGTAACGAGATTTATATATTATTTTAAAAACTAGTTTCTTAGTCTTGTACTTGGAATTTTATTGGCAAGTAGTATGGAACTCTTACTGCTTTTCCACGTTGCTTTCCAGGTAGCATTTTAGGCAATAAGCCTACCACACGAATAGCTTCTTGTTCTAATCTTGGATGTGGCGCTCTTGCTTTAATATCTACAATTTCGCCAGTTTTATCAATTTTAAAGAACACGCTAATTTTTTGAACACCACTTAAGCCTAGATCTCCGGCTAAATCGGTGTTAAATTTACTTGAAATGAACTTACTCATTTTTTCGTTCATACAAGCTTTTTTAGCTTCGTTATTTCCACTTTCACAACCAGGGAAAACAGGAACGTTTTCAATAACAGCAAAAGGAACTTCAATGTCTTCTTCAACTTCTTCAACAAACACCTCTTCTACTTTAACAATTTTCTCTTCTTGGCTTGTTTCTGTCGATTCAATAACTGTTTCCTCAACTTCTACCTCATCTTCAACAACCTCAATAACTTCAGGTGCGGAAGGTGGAGGTGGTGGAGGTGGTGGAGTTTGTAATTGCTCTGTAATTGGAATTTCTTCGTCAAACTCATCATCCATATTTAACATCCCAATATCTATAGCTTCCTTATCATAGGTTTTATAGTTAATGGCTGTATACGTTACAAATAACATCAATACCATTCCCACTAAGAAGAACAGCGAGCTATTACGACCTACATTTGCTTTAGGATTTTTCTTTTGTTCCATGATTTCTAATTTTCCTGAGTGCTAAAATAACCAATTATTTGGCAATAATGCAAACGATTAATATTTTTTAACGTCTATGTTAATTTTGCTATTTAATAAAAAAGCTGTGAATAATACACCTAGAACGTTTGCTAAAATATCTAACAAATCGAAACTTCTAGATGAAGTTAACAACCACTGCAACACTTCAATAATTATACCAAAAACAATTGCAATTACAACTGTTGTAAAGATACCTTTTATTTTATTGAAATTAAATTTGAAGTAAAAAGCATTAAACCAAAGCCAAGTAAATAAAGCATAGGCCATAAAATGAAATATTTTATCGCTAAAAGATGGTACTATATCTTCTACAGATTTTAAATCAAGTTTGACTAAACTTACTACTACAAGTCCTATGGTATAAAAAGCAGCAATTAATAAAGCTCTTTTTTTAAGCACCAATTAATTCTTTATAAGCCTCTGCCGACATTAATCCTTCTATTTGAGACATGTCTGAGCATTTAACTTTTATCATCCAACCGTCTCCATAAGGATCGCTATTTACTTTTTCTGGTTCGTCTTCAAGAGTTTCGTTAAACTCGATAATTTCTCCAGAAACAGGTAAAATTAAATCTGAAACCGTTTTTACAGCTTCAACAGTACCAAAAATCTCATCGGCTTCAAGGGTGTCGTCTAAAGTTTCAACCTCTACGTATACGATGTCTCCTAATTCACTTTGTGCAAAATCCGTGATACCAATAGTGGCTACATCGCCATCCATTTTTACCCATTCATGATCTTTGGTGTACTTTAAATTTGATGGAATATTCATTTATAATTGTATTTGTTTCAGCAAATGTATTTATTCAAACGGTAATATCAAATAGATTTCACTAATTACCGAAATTATATCTTAATGTAATCCCAGAACGAATGGTTGTTTGTGGATATGCGGTTGAAATAGCATACTCAGAAAACATATAATCAAAATAGAAAATACCTGTTAAGTTTTTACTAAAGGAATAATCTGCTGTAAGTTTTCCAGACCAAACCGTTTGACCTGAAGTAATTTGATTGTTCATAACGTCTAAATATCTTATAATAGTTTCGTTTCGTCTATAAGATAAATCTGCCTTAAAGTTTAAATCGCTGACAATTCTTTTGGTTGGACCTGCTAATTTTGAATTGATCCTAACATCCTTAATTCTATAACCCAAACCAATAATATATTCATTTCCTTGAATTTCTGTCATTAAATTATTGTCAAAGCTTAAAGAAAGGAGTCTGTCTTTTTTGATTTCTGCCAAAATCTTTACCGAGTTTTTCATTTCCATATCAATACGCATTAATGGACTGAACATTTCGGTTAAGTTAATATTGCTATAAAGAGTTTCGTTTTTAAAGTTTCCTCCTTGGTCTAAAGCTTCTGGTTCTAATGGGTCGTAATCTAAATTAGATCTAAATTGATTGATGGTATAAGACGCACGATATCCATGGATTAAAGAGAAACGTTTAAAGCGTTTTTTAAACCATTGCACGTTCATTAAACCTGTATATTTTATGTCCCAGTTTGGAATCGGGAAATCCTTTATAGCTGAAAGTGAAATCCCTTCGGCGTCTTTTCCAGAATAAGCTGAAAGGAACGATGGCAATAACACAGATTGGCTGTTTTTACCAAATCCAACAGGATATCCTTCTGCGTCGACTGGATATCCAGAAGTTCCGTAATGGGATTCTGCCAATCTATTAGCTACTTTTAATCGGTTTGATCTAAAATCGTCGAAGGCAGCAGACTGGGTTTGATCGCTTTTACTAAAAGCCGTATTTATAAGAATGGTAGAAATACTGAAGTTTCCAAAACTATTAGGCGTTAAGGATTCGTATTCCGGTCCATCTCCATAGTCGTTAATGATATAGTTTTCTGTATAATTTTCTGCATACAATCTATTCCCTACTAAATCGATTTTTAAATCTTTCAAGGGCTCTATGTTTGCAGAGTAATCGAATTGCTTGGTTTTTACTGCGGTATATTGTTCGTTAAAATCCGGATATACAGTTAACCAACCGTTTTTAGCAGCAAGGTGTCTTACATCGCTCTGACTACCAAATGTAAAACCAACCGTAGGTTTTAAAGTTCCAATAAAACCAGGGGTTCTTAAATAACCTGGCAAGTATGTTCCATTGGTTTCAGAGTAATTTACCTGAACTCTTTTTAAACTTGTCAAAACATCTATTCCTACGTTGGCCAATTTCTGACCGCCATTTTTAGCTTTGGCAGGTTTGGGTTTTCTATCTAAATCCTCATCTGATTCGGTTGCAGTTATAGGCCTTGATGTTGGTGTAGGAGATCGTCTTACCGTTTTCTTTTTAAGTCCTATGTAATTATAGAACTTATTCATGTTCAATGTGCTGTTAATGTTATGCCTGTTGGCATTAGACACCGTATTCCCTAAATCGTAAGTCTCCCCATCTACTTCTAGGTTTCCAAATAAATCCGACCCTTTTTGCCATTGGAAATCGCCACTATAAGAATAAGTAGCATCAACAAAACTAAAGGTTGGAATTTTTTTAAGTGGAATATCGTAATTAACCGTAAGTTGTTGAAATTGCCTGTTTGGATCTCCAAAATCGAAGAAACCATCCCAAACTGTTAAACTCGGATCCTGTTCTCCATTGATAATATTGTTTTGAAAATAGTTTCTTACAATGTTATTATTGGAAGCCGTTAGGTTTACCTGAAGCGATTTTGTTAAGTTATAATTAATGGTGTACTGATAGTCGAAAGTGTAGTTTCTTCTATAAAATTCGTCCAAACCAATATTGTTCCCGGCCAACTCTATTTCTCTAAATTTTTGCTGATTAAACTGACGGTTAATATTTGTATTCACCGTAAAATTTGAAGGCAGCGGATTAAAATTAAAGTCTTTTAACAGTTTCCAATATTCTCCGGTAAACAAGGAATCCCTTTTCTTAAAAGGCTCTATGGAAACAGGTTGGAAATTATAGGCATAATTAACTCCCGCTCTCACCGTTTGATCGACCGAGTTTTCTATTTCGAAATCTCTGTGCTTTATTTTATTATAGGAATAATTAAAGGTCAGGTTTTCCACATCGTAGAATCGAGCCTTGGATTCGTTGGTTTTAATTTTTCTAACCCCTATAAAATTAATACTTCTTCGTTTTGTATAATTTTCAGATTGCTCTCTAATATTATCTTTTTCGTCGCTAGTTGTTGCAGCTTCCAATCTAGATTCCAAAGTTAAATCCTTATAATACTGATCGTATTTAGGTGTAATCATTTCTTCTCCCTGTCCATAATTAAAAGGAAGTTGAATACCCCATTTTGGAGGTAGTAACTGACCAACATTTACGTTAGTAACTACATCGTATTGTTCTACATCTTCTCGGCTTCTTTGATTTGGGCCTTGCTCAATCGAACCAAATCCAGTGGTGCTTTTTCTTCCGGTGGCGCTTACATTCGCAAAATCTGCAAAGTTGGTATCCATTGTTAAAATAGCTGCCCATCCACCTTCATTATCCATGTCTGACATGCGCAGTTCATTAAACCATAATTCCCCACATTTATCAACTCCAGCGGCGTTTTTAACTCCAACCATTAAAGTTCTAATATCCCCAAAATTTGGATTTCCAATAATACCAATTCGTTCTTGACCCAGTATATAAGGCGAGTATTCTGGTACTGGATTTTCACTTAAAACATCGTCAATAACATTGTAGAAAGTTGGGGTTGGGTTTGCAAGGGTTCCGTTACTAATTCCTTTAGACTTAATATCTTGTAGTAAACTTAAAGCTAAATTAATTTCGTTTTCTGTTGGCCATAGCAGTTCTCTACTTGTACCTGTGCTTACTTTTAGTGGCACTTCTATTTGGTAGTAGTTTTGGGTTAAATCGTTACCCATTCTAATAAAACCTACTAGATCTTCATCGGCCAAACCTGGAATTTCACCTTCTTGGGCATGAATAAACATTCTTAAACGTTTATATTGACGCATGTCTACATTAATATTTTTGTAAACTGCTCTGGCATCGTGAGATTCTAAATCGCAAACTCTCAAGACCAAGGATTGTTCATTTTGACGAATAACCGTATTGTTATTATAATACTCTTCAGGATCTACGCCTGGAGGTGAAATGTATATTCCATCGTTTTCTATGGTACCAATAACTCCTACAGAAAATTCTGTATTATCTAAATTCGGGTCTCCGCCATCTTCATCTAAAGTTAAACCATATCTTCTCCAATCGCTTCTTACCAAGTCTAAAGTTCCAAATCTAAAAACTGTTTTTTCTGAAAATTCCTTTAAATACATACGTGAAAAACGAATGGATCTCATATCTGAAATCCCTCCAATAGCTCCAGTATAATCTGTTACAGGAATTCTAAATTGTATCCATCTTGGAGTAACCGTTTGTCCGTTAGGCAAGGTTCTAACTTCATCTTGCTTAATATCAACAATATAAGGGTTGTTCATATTTAAGGTACCTGGAGTTAAGTTTAACTCATATTCGTAATAACTATCTATGGTATTCATAGTATTATCACGATTAATATCCTCTACATCTGGCTGAGTTGTAGAACCACGATTGGTGTCTGAAAACTCTGATGGCGAGTTTCCTTCTACGCCATTATAAAATTTGTAGCGATCAAAAATATCTCCTTCTGTATTCAGGAAATATTTGTAATTATCGTTTGAAGGATCATCTAAGGCTGCAAAATCAGGGAATGCCAATCTTTCTTCAGCATCATTATATCCATCGTAACCCACATCTTGGTTAGCTCGTTCTTGTCCCGTCGTGTCGAAGGCATAAATCAAGGACTGGTTTTGTGGATAAACCGTGCCCCATGAATCTGAAACCGGTAAAACTCCAATAACATTCCCATCGGCTGGAAGGCCGTTTTCATATAATTTTCTACCGTCCTTTACAATGTCTTCAGAAATATTACCTAAGTTAAAAACAAGTTTTCCACCTGGATTAGAAGTGTTTTCCTGAAAGGGATCTTGTAACCAAAATTCGATGTATTCTACATTCGATTGTTCAAAATCTGTTGAAGTTAAAGCTCTCGTAATTCCTCCCCAACTACTTTGCGGATTTAACAAAGTGTTACTATTGATGTCGATATCTGTGGTTTGGAAATTATAAGGTCCTCTTTCTGTTGGGTAATAAGCCAAATCCAAAGTATTAACCACAGTTGTTTGCCCTTGGGCAATGTCTTGATTTGGAAACAATTCCTGAATAAACACACGACTGGTGTAAAGATCTGAAATATCGTCGTTTGAAATCCCACTTGGACTTCTGCTGCCATAAAAGATAGGGTCGATATTGTACCAGTTTAACATGGCTCTATGGTAACCCTGTTCAATGCCATTTACGTTATCGTTATTACCATTAATACCATGAGGTCTACTTGATAAGAACCAAGATTGAGGCGATTTCAAATCGATAGAATTTTGCGAACCTTCAAAGTCGTCCACATAAGAAGTTGCTTCACCATTAAAATCTGTTCCTTTTGGGGAACCTGGGGTTAAATAAGCGAATTCTCCTCTAATCGAAAGATTGGATGGCACATCTGTGTCTATGTTTGGTAATTTATTAACCAATCTGGTAAAAAACGGAACTTCAGTAGAGTAATTTCCATTAATCCCAAAAATATGATTATTAATTGGCTCTTGATTGTAATTGGCTTTTTGCGTGATCGGCCTTTCATTTAAATGAAGCCAAGTAGCTCCAAGAACAAAGTTTTCGTTGAATTGGTGGTCCACGTTAAAGCCTGTAAAGCGTTTTGTTTGTTGTCCAAAAACAGCATTGTTTTCAGTGGTAACTTGAATAGGCGTGTTGGATGCTTTTAAGGCTTCGTCTAAAATTTGAACGGTTCCTTGCATATAGTTTACGGTATAATCAATACCCTCAACCAACATTCTACCTCCAGCAGTTACTTTTACAGAGCCACGAGGTACGTTAAACGCTCCAATAGGAATTCCGTCTCCTCCAGAAGATTTATAACGTCCTTTTATTTTGAACTTGTTCTTTTCGGCTGCTTCTAGGGCAGCTGTTTTGGTCTGCTTATAAAGAATATCATAAACATATTTAGCCTGGTTGTTGTTATAGGTTAAATTGTTGTTATAATCTTCTCCTCCAACAGCTAATTTATCGAATAAATATTTCCCGAAAGGTTCTGCTTTAGTAAATATGATCTTTCCATTTTCTGGAAAAACTGTTATCCCTGGAACAAAATCGAAAAACCCATCTCCGTTTGTTTGTGGATCGCCGTTAAAATTCAATCTGTCTAAATTAAACAAATTCAATAGGGTGGTGTTTTCAATTAAATCTCCAGGAGGCGTACTTCCCGTAATTGGGTTTCCATTAATATCAACCCCAAAAGAACCTCCACCTACAGGTGAAATAAAGTTTAAAGGAGATGCTTCGTTATAAAAAATATTTAATTTAAAATCGTCTTGACTTAATTGATAAGCACCTGTATTATAGATATTCTTCATCATTAAGTCCCAAATTGGCTGATTGACATTTGTAATCGGGCTCTTTAATAATTTTAGAATTAAGGTGTTGTTGGTTACGGTAGTAATACCACTTGGATCTGTATTTACCCCTGTGGCGTCCAATCCGTCATTGGCAAATTCACCTACTTGATACACTTGTCCTCCAACCGTATATTGAAATGCAACCGCTAAAACCTCGTCGTTATTTAATCTTTGGTTTAAAGAGATATAACCTAATTGCTGATTTAGATTATATTCTTGACCTTGTTGTAGTTTTTTGGCATTTTCTAGTTTGGCGTAATCCGAACCTTCGCTAACTTGAGCCGATAAAGTTCCAAAACCTTGTTGTACGGTAGCAATATCTCTAATTTGTTGTGTAAGTACGGAGCCTGAACCTATTCTGGTTGGGTCGTAATCGTTATTTTTATTGCTTGGAAAGGCATTAGGTCCCACATTTATAAAACCTGGAGGAATGGGTTGCAATAAAATATTATTGGCATTAGGATCTGGATTGGACTCTCCTAAATCCTGTAAAGCCACAATGTTTCTAACGTTTTCCGTGTTGTTGTTTCTATTTGTGATCCAAACTTCTATTCTAGTAATTTGCACATTAGAGTTAATGAATGGATAATTTGCCAAACTCTTATCGTAATTATCCCTAAAGTAATGTGATAAGAAATAGTGTCTGTTCTCGTCATAATCCCTTGCAAAAAAATCGAATTCCTCTAAGGTTCCACCTCCTTGGGCAACAACTGTTTTGGTATCAGATTTTTGTTCTGAAAACACTCCAGTAATCGTTGTTTTACCAAACTGTAATTGGGCTTTTACACCAAATAAACTTTGTGCTCCAGTAATTAAAGAACTATTTAATGGCATACTCACGTTACCAACTTCAATTTTCTGAATAATATCGTCTTCTGTTGGGGTGTACTCTAGTTTTATCAGGTTTTGAAAATCGAAAGTCGATTGCGTATCATAATTAGCTGTTACTTGCAACCTTGTTCCTACTTTTCCTAGTAAACTTAAACTAATACGCTGGTCGAAATCAAAGGTGAAATTACTTCTATTTTGAGGAGAAAACGTAGGATTGTCTTGTTTGGTAAACAGCACACCCAAATCCATTTCTACCGAACCTTGTGGAATTACATTTATGGTATTTCCTCCAAAAATTGTTTCAAACAGACCAGATCTTACATAAAACTCTGGTAGTAAATTTTTCTGATTGTCTTCAGCGCCTTCTTTTTTACCTTCAAAGGCATCAATTTTTTCTTTGTAATATGCTTTCAGATTTTCTTGTAAAACCAGTTCTCTAAACTCTTCAGGTGTTAAAATTATAGGATATTTAATATTAAAACTTCCTACCATTTCGGTATAAATATATCTATCTGTAAGAGGATCGTACGTGTATTTAGCCTCAATACTAGACGGATTGGGCATGTAAATATTTCCCATAGAAAACCCCGTACTTGTAGTGTCCTGAGGCGTTGGTGTTACCTGGGAGAACGAATAAAGGCTAAAAAGCAACAGTGTGCTTAATAGTATATTTTGTCTGGTTGTTTTTAAATACTTTTGATGGGTTGCACTCAAATTTTTTACAATTTTTTTAAGGCCTGTTTGATTATGTCTTCTACACTAGCATCTGGTTCAATGGATACAATTTTCTCAACCACACGTTCCGATTGTTTCTTATTAAATCCAAGAACTTCTAAAGCAGATAACGCTTCGTCTTTGTTCGTATTGCTTTTTCGGGTTGAAAGTTCATCAATATCATAAACTTTCAAAATTTTATCTTTTAAATCCAAAATTACTCGTTGAGCGGTTTTTGCTCCAATCCCTTTTATGGATTGAATTAATGCTACATCTGCAAGGGCAATTCCTTCTCTTACTTGTTTAGGTGTTAAGGAAGACAGCATGGTTCTTGCTATGCTAGCTCCAACGCCACTTACAGAAATTAACAGTCTAAAAATCTCTCTTTCGGCTAAAGATGAAAACCCAAACAAGGTGTGGGAATCTTCCTTAATTTGAAGATGGGTAAATAATTTGATATTTTCTTGATCTGGTATCTGTGAAAAAGTATGTAAAGAAATATTTAATAAATAACCCACACCATTGCAGTCTATAACAACATCGGTTGGGTTTTTCTCAACAAGTTTCCCTTGAATATGTGTAATCATTAACAAAACTTTAGTAAACTTTCAAATGTAATAAAATTATTCACATTATAAAGCCGTTTATTTCTCTAATGCATATATTAAGCCTTAGCCTCTTTTTCTTTTTGTTGCGCGTCTATAACCGCAATGGCAGTCATGTTAACA
This sequence comes from Xanthomarina sp., assembly GCF_035306705.1. Lineage (GTDB taxonomy): Bacteria > Bacteroidota > Bacteroidia > Flavobacteriales > Flavobacteriaceae > Xanthomarina. The sequence goes on along the minus strand of NZ_DATGNO010000057.1, from coordinate 22,967 downwards.
ATTTCGTCTACACTTGCATCCAGTTGAAGGATGTGAACAGGTTTTTTTAAACCCATCATAATTGGCCCTATTGAGTCGGCATTGTTGAGTTCTTTCAATAGTTTATAGGTAATATTAGCCGATTCCAAATTAGGAAAAATCAAAGTGTTTACTTTCTTTCCTGCCAATTTAGAAAACGGAAAAATATCTTGAAGCATGTCTCGGTTTAATGCAAAATCTGCTTGAAGCTCGCCATCAACTGCTAAATTAGGGTGTCTTTTATGCAAATAACTTACAGCCTCCCGCACTTTGATAGCCGTTTGGTTTTTTGAAGACCCAAAATTAGAATAGGAAATCATAGCCATTACTGGTTCCATTCCAAACATTTTAACCACTCCAGCCGTCATTTGAGTGATTTTTGTTAAATCTTCGGCTGTAGGGTTTATATTTATGGCTGTATCGCTTAAAAACAATGGACCACGTTGTGTTATCATTAAGTTTGTTGTTGCAATTCTGGTGGAATCTGGTGCTAAACCTATTAATTCTAATACTGGAGTTACTACGGAAGGATAGCTTCTAGAATACCCAGAAATCATGGCATCGGCATCTCCTTCGTTGACCATCATGGCCGCAAAATAATTGCGCTCTCTCATAATTTTTTGAGCTGAATACAAGGTAACTCCTCTTCTGTTACGTTGATTCCAATAAACTTTTGCGTATTTATTTTTACGGACCTCTTCCTCATCGGATTTAGGATCGATAATCTCTACATCAGAATCGAATTCAATCTCTTCTTTTAATTTTTCAATAAGATCACGTCTTCCAAGAAGAATGGGAATAGCAATTCCTTCGTCGTGCACAATTTGAGCAGCTTTCAACACATCTAAATGATCTGCCTCGGCAAAAACCACTCTCTTTGGATTGATTTTAGCTCTATTTAATAAGAGTCTAACTAGTTTATTATCTGAACCTAAACGCTCTAAAAGTTCTTCTTTATATTTTTCCCAATTTTCAATAGGCTCCTTGGCAACACCACTTTCCATAGCTGCTTTTGCTACTGCGGGTGGCACTTCGGCAATTAGCCTTGGATCAAACGGCTTAGGGATAATATATTCCTTTCCAAAAGTTAAACGAGTTTCACCGTAAGCAATGTTTACTTGTTCTGGAACTGGTTCCTTCGCTAAATTTGCCAAAGCAGTTACGGCAGCCATCTTCATTGCTTCGTTAATTTTTGTGGCTCTTACATCTAAAGCACCTCTAAAAATAAATGGAAAGCCAAGCACGTTATTCACTTGGTTTGGATGGTCTGAACGTCCAGTGGCCATAATAATATCGTCCCTGGTGTCTACGGCTAATTGGTATTCTATTTCAGGGTCTGGATTTGCCATTGCGAAAACAATCGGCTTTTCTGCCATGGACAATAACATGGCTGGGCTTACAATATTGGCTTTAGAAAGTCCAATAAATACATCGGCATTTTCCATAGCTTCGTCCAGCGTATCTATTTCTCTGTGAGTAGCAAATTCGGCCTTTTCATCTGTAAGATCGCCTCTAGTTTGTCTAATCACCCCTTTGCTATCCAACATGACGATATTTTCACGCTTGGCACCAAAAGCTTGATATAATCTGGTACATGAAATAGCGGCAGCTCCTGCTCCACTAATAACAATTCGTGCGTCCTCTATTTTTTTATCGGAAATTTCTAAGGCATTCAATAAAGCGGCAGCCGAAATAATAGCGGTACCATGCTGATCGTCGTGCATAACTGGAATATCCAATTCTTCTTTTAAACGTCTTTCTATCTCAAAAGCTTCGGGAGCTTTAATATCTTCTAAATTAATACCTCCAAAAGTTGGGGCAATCATTTTTACGGTTTGAATAAATTCTTCTACATCTTCCGTATTTACTTCAATATCAAAAACATTTATGTCTGCAAAAATTTTAAACAACAAACCTTTGCCTTCCATTACTGGCTTTGAGGCTTCAGGTCCAATATTACCAAGTCCTAAAACTGCAGTTCCATTGGATATTACTGCCACTAAATTTCCTTTGGCCGTATATTTATAGACATTGTTGATATCTTTTACAATTTCTAAACAAGGTTCTGCAACCCCAGGAGAATAGGCCAAAGACAAATCTCTTTGTGAGGCGTATTTTTTGGTTGGGATAACTTCAATTTTGCCAGGAGTTGGTTTGGCATGATATACTAGGGCTTCTCTACGTTTGCTTTGTTTGCTCATATTCTCTATTGATTTAAGCTTCTTCCAGAAAAATTCTGAACTCACAAATGTAATAATACTCAAACTTAAAGCCTAATCTTTTAAGAAATTGATGTTGCGTTTTAATCCAGAAAATTTAGTCCGCTTCACGGCCGATTTCTGAAAGACCTTTTTAAAAGTATCTTCGGTAATCTCTTCCCAATCTTTTCTGGTCATTGATAATAATTCGGGATGGGGATTAAACAGAGGCTCGTTATGTGGTTTTGAAAATCGATTCCATGGACATACATCTTGACAGATATCGCAACCAAACATCCAGTCTTCAAATTTTCCTTTAAACTCGGTTGGAATATTATCTTTTAACTCGATAGTAAAATACGAAATACATTTACTGCCGTCTACCACATAAGGTTCTGTAATGGCTTGTGTAGGACAAGCATCGATGCATTTGGTACAAGTGCCACAATGATCTGTAGTAATGGTATCATATTCCAGTTCCAAATCGATAATTAATTCGGCAATGAAATGAAAGGAGCCGGATTTCTGGGTCAATAACAAGGTATGCTTGCCCACCCAACCCAAACCAGATTTTGCTGCCCAAGCCTTATCTAAAACGGGTGCGGAATCTACAAAAGCACGACCTTCAACTTCGCCAATTTCATCTTGAATAAAATGTAGCAAGGATTTTAATTTATCTTTTATAATAAAATGATAGTCGGTGCCATAGGCATATTTTGAAAGCTTAAAAGTATTTTGAATTTGAGTTTCTTCGGGATAATAATTAAATAACAAGGAAACAACCGATTTTGAACCTTCTACCAATTTGGTTGGATCCAAACGTTTGTCAAAATGGTTTTCCATGTATTGCATGGTGCCATTCATGTTTTGGTTCAACCAATTTTCAAGTCTTGGCGCTTCTTCTACCAAAAATTGAGCTTTACTAATACCGCAAGACAAAAATCCGAGGCGTTTGGCTTCGGATTTTATAAGTTGCGTGTATTGCTGCTTTTTATCCACAGCGTAAAGTTAATACTATTTAATTTCTTTGTTTCAAAATTATTAATACCCACAAATTTCGAGAGACCAATTAATAAGTGATCCACTATCACCATCAGAGTCATCAGTAATTCTTAGTGTCCAATTTCCATTTGATTGGAGACCGTTAAAAGTGGCTAAACTTCCTTCTGGTTGGTATCTATTTGTAAAAGGAGCATCAGCACTTGTTATATTAACAATTAAAAGTGTTGCATCGTCGTCAAAAACGGTATTTACTAAATTATCTCCACTGCTACCATTATCCGTAGTTAATTCAACTATGGTAATGCCATCTGGCGCTATAAGAAATATCTCAAGGTCAGCTACCCAAGTATGATTAATGTTTAGCGTTACATTTATATCTCTAACCGTAAAGGAGTCTGGAACATTAATTATTGAGTTAGTTATTGTTCCACTATCAGGTCCCACAGGAAGAACCGTAGAATTCATCAATGTTTGACAAGGAACCTCCAAACCAGTTGCGGTTATAATTAATGGCGAACCACTTAACGGAGTGACTCCATCTGCCATAAATACACTGGCAGTTAATAATTGAGAGCCAACTGTATTACCAAGTACCCACTTATTAGTTACAATACCATTTGCATCACTCGTAGATGTTGATGAAAATATACTCCCTTCTGCTACCGAAAAACTAACCATAGCACCTTCGAAAGGTCTCCCATATTGATCTTTAATGACCATTTTTATTGGGTTTGCTAATTCGGTTCCTATTACTGCAGACTGGTTGGATCCTGAGCTAATTTCAATTCGATTTGCTAGAGAAGGAGCAACATCTCCGTCATCATCTGATGAACACGAGAAACTAAAAGCAACTAAAAGTGCTAATAATACATACTTTGATTTTGAAATTCTTGTTCGAATTTTTCTTGAATATTTTTTCATGGTTTTAAAATTTAAATGAATAATAGTTATATAGTGTTAATACAGCTTTTCCTTAAAAGGTTAACATATGGGATAAAAAAAACCGAAGCATTTTTAGCTTCGGTTTTAAAATAATTCTATATGTTTTTGAAATAAGTTTTTTTTGAGGTTCTTGGAACCTGAACATTTTAGAAATGCATTGAGCGATATGTCATTCTAAAACAAACCTCCTTGAGTTGGACCTTTTATTCTTCCAAGATGTTTATAAGCCAATTCGGTGACTTCCCTACCTCTTGGTGTTCGCATAATAAATCCTTCTTGAATTAAAAAAGGTTCATAAACCTCTTCAATGGTTTCGGCACTTTCGCTAACTGCTGTTGCAATAGTGGTAATGCCAACTGGACCGCCTTTAAACTTATCGATAAGTGTTGTTAAGATTTTATTATCCATTTCATCCAAACCATAAGCATCTACATGAAGCGCTTCTAAAGCAAACTTTGCAATTTTAATATCTATTTCTCCATTACCCTTAATTTGGGCGAAATCTCTAACCCTACGCAGCAATGCATTGGCTATACGAGGTGTTCCTCTACTTCTACCAGCAATTTCTACAGCAGCTTCCATAGAAGTAGGAACTTTTAAAATGGAGGCACTTCGTTGGACAATTGTGGTTAATAATTCCGTATTGTAATATTGTAATCTACTTTGAATCCCAAAACGTGCTCTCATAGGAGCTGTAAGAAGTCCTGAGCGTGTTGTGGCACCAACTAAAGTAAATGGGTTTAAATTTATTTGAACGGTTCTGGCGTTGGGGCCAGACTCAATCATGATATCAATTTTATAATCTTCCATGGCAGAATAGAGATACTCTTCTACAATAGGACTTAACCGATGGATTTCGTCTATAAATAACACATCCCTTTCATCCAGATTGGTTAAAAGTCCAGCCAGATCTCCAGGTTTATCAAGTACAGGTCCAGAAGTCACTTTTATTCCAACACTCAATTCGCTAGCTAAAATATGTGCTAAGGTGGTTTTTCCTAATCCAGGAGGTCCATGAAATAAGGTATGGTCTAAAGCTTCATTCCTTAAATTTGCGGCTTGAACAAATATTTGAAGATTTTCCAACACTTGATCCTGGCCTGTAAAATCGTCGAAGGATAAAGGTCTTAATTTTTTTTCTACGTCCAGTTCTTCTGGGCTAAAGTTATCTCCTGTAGGATCTAGGTTTTCGTTCATGCTAACTTCCCACGAAAGTGGAAATCTTATTAATTAAATTAATTGACTTATTTTGAATTAACTAAAAAACAAGTCGATAGAAAAAATAACTCCATTATTTCTTTGTGTAAATATAAAGAAAAAGCCTTTCTGATTTAAGAGAAAGGCTTTTTTGATTTTCTAAATCTTATTTGCGGTCCTTCAATTTGTAAAGGAACAAGTGCCGTATTGGATCTATTTCAACATTATAAGAACTAATGAAAAAGACCTTTAAATGAATTTCTTCAATTAAAGGTCTTTTATATAAGTTTTATGAAGCTCCTTTTATGAACTTCCTTTTTTCAAAGGGACTTAATGATGTAACTCTTCTTCTCCTTCTTTTAAAGGAACGTTTTGAGGCACAAAATCATCGTCATGACCTGGTTTGCTATAATCATATGGCCAACGGTAAACATGAGGAATTGCACCTGGCCAGTTTCCGTGTATATGTTTTACAGGAGCAGTCCATTCCAATGTAGTCGATCTCCATGGGTTTTGAGTTGCTTTTTTACCATAGAACATACTTACAAAGAAATTGTATAAGAATACTATTTGGAATATAGCTCCAATAATTGCGAACACTGTAATTACCACGTTAACATCATGCAAATCGTCAAATAGTGGAAATGCTGAGTTGGTATAATAACGTCTTGGTAATCCAGCCATTCCAATAAAGTGCATTGGGAAAAACACCCCGTAAGCACATATAGCTGTTATCCAGAAATGGATATACCCTAAGTTTTTATTCATCATTCTACCAAACATTTTTGGATACCAATGATACACCCCTGCAAACATTCCATAAAGTGCCGAGATACCCATTACTAAGTGGAAGTGGGCAATTACAAAATACGTATCGTGCACGTTAATATCTAAAGCACTATCTCCAACAATAATTCCTGTTAAACCACCAGTAATAAAGGTAGAAACAAATCCAATAGAGAACAGCATGGCCGTATTCATTTGAATATTTCCTTTCCATATAGTTGTTATCCAGTTAAAGGCTTTTACTGCTGAAGGAATAGCAATTAATAAGGTAGTAAATGTAAATACCGACCCTAAGAATGGATTCATTCCAGAAACGAACATGTGGTGACCCCAAACAATGGTTGATAGGAACGCAATGGCTAAAATTGAAGCAATCATGGCACGATATCCAAAAATAGGTTTACGTGAGTTTGATGCCAATATTTCAGAAACGATTCCCATGGCTGGTAAAATAACAATATATACTTCTGGATGTCCTAAGAACCAGAATAAATGTTCAAACAAAACAGGCGATCCACCTTGATAGTGAAGCACTTCACCTTGAATAAAAATATCCGATAAGAAGAAGGAGGTTCCAAAACTTCTATCCATAATTAACAATAAGGCTGCAGAAAGTAATACTGGAAAAGAAACCACACCAATAATAGCAGTTACAAAAAATGCCCAGATGGTTAAAGGTAATCTAGTCATAGACATCCCTTTAGTTCTTAAATTGATTACTGTAACGATATAGTTTAATGATCCTAACAAGGAGGAAGCAATAAAGATAGCCATAGAAATTAACCATAAGGTCATTCCCATTCCAGATCCAGGCTGAGCCATTGGCAAAGCACTAAGCGGTGGATAGATGGTCCATCCAGCTGCTGCAGGTCCTGCTTCAAGAAATAAGGATGACAACATGATTATTGCAGATAAAAAGAATAACCAATACGAAACCATATTTAAGAAACCAGAGGCCATATCTCGTGCTCCAATTTGCAACGGAATCAATAGGTTACTAAACGTACCACTTAAACCAGCTGTTAATAAAAAGAATACCATAATAGTACCATGTATGGTTACCAATGCCAAATATACATCAGCATCCATAACACCATCTGGTGCCCATTTTCCTAATAAAGCTTCAAATAACACATTTGGTTCTTCCGGCCATGCAATTTGTATACGAAACATAACCGACATTAATACACCTATAACACCCATAATGGTTCCTGTTATAAGGTATTGCTTAGAAATCATTTTATGATCCTGACTAAATATGTATTTAGTTATGAATGTCTCTTTATGATGATGCCCGTCATTTTCTTCGTGTGCGTGAGTATCTGCGTGTGTTGACATAATCTATTTATATACTTTTTTAAAAACGTTTCTTAATTTACTTAATTAAAGAATCCTTAAATTCCTTTTGTTCTTTTATCCAAGCGTCGTACTCTTCTTGAGTCTCAACAATAATATTCATTTGCATGTTGTAATGGGATTTTCCACAAATTTTATTACAAAGTAATAAGTAATGGAACTCGTAAGGATCTAATGCTTCCTCTCCCTTAGCAGCTAATTCTACACTCTTTTCTGCTCTAAGTCTATTGATATTAGCAACTTTATCCAACATCTCTGGCGTTTGTCTCATATCTGCAGTCGTTGTAACCGGAGTAAAACCAAACTGGGTAATCATTCCTGGTACACAGTTCATTTGAGCTCTAAAGTGAGGCATATATGCAGAGTGCAATACATCTTGGGAGCGGATTTTAAACAATACCGGTCTTCCTACAGGTAAATGTATTTCGGAAACAATAATATCGTCTTGACCATTAGGGTCTGCTTCATCCAATCCTAAAATATTGGCATTATCCAAGTTTATCAATCTTACGTTAGCTTGTCCTAAAGTATTATCATTACCACCATAACGCGCCTTCCAGTTAAACTGTTGAGCATATAGTTCGATAATTAATGGATCGTCGTCCTCATTGACGTTCATAATAGTAGTCCAAGTAAACAATCCGTAGATAATTAAACCAGATAAAACAATTACTGGAATAATAGTCCAGATAGCTTCTAAAGTATTATTATCCGCATAGAATAAGGCTTTTTTTCCTTTTTCTCCTCTGTATTTGTACGCAAAATAATGCAGTAAATACTGGGTGATAAATTGAACAATAAAAAGGATTACCAAGGTAATAATCATTAAATTATCAACTTGAGCCCCATGCTCTGATGCCGCATTTGATAATAAAGGTAAATCGCCCCAATAAATAAAACATATAAAGGTTAAGATATATATGAAGGCCAAGAAAGCCAACATAAGATAAGCATTTACCTTGTTATCATTGTCTGTTGCTATCTGTGTATTTGAAACGCCTACTTGCGCCAAATCAAATATTTTAACCATTTGCCAAATGGCTATAGCTACAAAAATTACTATTATAATTGTTAAAAAAGCTGTCATTGTCTTTTCTCTTCTTTAATTAAGTTTCTTAATAATGGAAATGTTCACTTTCCTTCAAAAATGGATTTCTTTTAACTACTAATGGTGCTTTGGTTAAAGCTGTAAATACGATGAATAAAAACAAACCTAAAAACAACATTACCGATCCGATTTCTGGAATTCCAAAACCCCATCTATCACCAACTGTTCCTGGCATGATCATAACATATACATTTATATAATGTCCTATTAAAACAATTACTCCGGACATAGCTACAAACCAAGGTAGACGTTTGTAATCACTATTCATTAAAACCAAGAATGGGAACACAAAGTTTAAAACCAACATTCCGAAGAAAAGTAAATTATAATCTTCAACACGTGTAATAAAATAGGTTACCTCTTCAGGGATATTTGCATACCAGATTAGCATAAATTGAGAGAACCATAAGTACGCCCAGAAAATACTAAAACCAAACATATATTTTGCTAAATCGTGAATGTGGCTATCGTTAACTACTTCTAAATATCCTTTAGATTTTAAGTATAAGGCAACAAAAGCAATTACCGTAATACCAGTTACAGCCATTCCAGCCCATACATACCAACCGAATAGGGTACTAAACCAGTGTGGATCTATACTCATTATCCAGTCCCAAGACATGATAGATTCTGTGTATATAAAGAACACTAAGAATCCTGCTGAAATACGGAACGCCTTTTTAAAATAACTATTATCTGTTGCCGTATCGTTAGCTTTAGAAAACTTACGAGCAAAGTAACTATACAAACTCCAACCAGCAATAAAGATAACTCCTCTTACAGCAAACCAACCAATACTTAACCAACTAGCTTTTCCTTGGAGTAATTTATCATCGGCCACTACATCTGGATTCATCCAAACAAAAAGATTGTAATCTCCTATTATTCCAGATGCCAATGCTATTGCTAACACGATAACTCCACCAGGCAATACGTAGGCTGAAAGACCTTCCATAACTCTAAATAGTACCGGAGACCATCCAGACTGAGATGCAATTTGAATGGCATAAAAAGACAACACGCCAATAGCAATCATAAAAAAGAAAAAGGCTGCAACATATAATGCAGACCAAGGTCTATTTGCTATTTGATGTTGTACATGCTCTACGTGTTTGGTGTGTTCATCAACTTGAGCGGAAGCATCTTGTGCTTTTGTTTCATGACCGTTATCTGAATGTTCTGAAACGCCAGCTACAGCATGATCTTCACCGTGATGAGACGCTTCTTCTGCAAGCATGGTTTCAACGTCTTCAAAAGATTTATGAGATGTCATAAAACCATATCCTACCCCTAATAGACCTAAAATCATTAAGGCAATAGAAAATGTCTTTAATTTATTTGAGAATGTGTACATATCTATATTGAATCTTTATCTTTCTTACTTTTATAATTTAGCTTTCAAATCTAATACATAAGCAACTACTTGCCAACGCTCTTCTTCATTAAGTTGGTTTGCATAGGACCCCATAGTGTTTTTACCGTAGTAAATAACATGGTAAATACTTCCAGCTGTAATAGCTCTACCTATATCGTCGTATTTTGGAATTCCAAGGATTTTTTCTCTTTTCACTAAATTCCCTTGTCCATCACCTTTGGTCCCGTGGCAAATTCCACAGTAAATGTCGTATAATCCTTTGGCACGAACAAAATCAATTTGAGTTGAATCCAATGGACTCATTAATTCTGTTTTTGCTAAATTATAATCATCAATGGTATTCGAGTAATCGAAAGGCAAATGTCCTCTAGGAACCGTTCCATCCACAGGTAATTGGGCTTCTACGCCATTACTAAAGGCAGCCGATTCTGAGTACGTTTCATAACTTACAGCTTCATACATATCTGGCATGAACTGGTAGTTAGGTTTTGACTTGTTTTGGCAAGCCACAAACGATGCGAATACTAATGCGATAACCGTTATTTTTACTAAGCTCTTCATATTACAATATTAATGTGCTTCTTCTTTTTCTATTAATTTAATTTCAACTGCTCCAGTTTCTTTAAGTAAGTTTTCTAAATCCAATTGATTTCCATGAACTGGGATTTCCATTAAAAAGTGGTCGTCTGTAGTTCTTAAATCTGGATTTTCAGCTTTTTTAAATGGCCACAACTTACTTCTTAAATAAAAGGTAATAACCATTAAGTGGGCAGCGAAAAATACGGTTAGCTCAAACATAATTGGTACAAATGCCGGGCTATTTTCCATATAACTAAAACTTGGCTTTCCACCAATGTTTTGAGGCCAATCGTCTATCATGATATAATTCATCATAACAATAGAAACAATTAAACCTAATAAACCATATATAAAAGATGTGATTGCTAATCTTGTTGGAGCTAATCCCATAGCCTTATCTAGTCCGTGAACTGGAAAAGGTGTATATATTTCTTCAATGTGATATTTTTCAGCCCTTACTCTTTTAACGGCGTTCATTAAAACATCATCATCTGTATAAATAGCGTGAATTACTTTTGAAGTTTCCATATGCTACTCGTCGTTTTTAGTTTTGTTAACTTGACTTCCAGAAGTTCTTTCATCAACTCCAGTTCCTACTAAACTTTGTCCAGATTCTCTTAGACTCTTATATTTATCTCCAGAAGATTTCAAAATAGTTTTTATTTCTGCTTGTGCAATCACTGGGAAGGTTCTAGCATATAATAAAAATAACACAAAGAAAAACCCAATGGTACCAATAAAGATTCCTATGTCTACAAATGTTGGAGAGAACATGGTCCATGATGATGGTAAATAATCTCTATGTAACGAGGTTACAATAATTACAAAACGTTCGAACCACATTCCTATGTTTACAACAATAGAGATAAAGAATGAAAACATGATACTTGTTCTTAATTTTTTGAACCACATAAATTGAGGTGAAAATACGTTACAAGTCATCATTGCCCAATATGCCCACCAGTAAGGACCAGTAGCTCTGTTTAAGAATGCATATTGCTCATATTCTACTCCAGAATACCACGCAATAAATAACTCGGACATATACGCCACACCAACTATAGAACCTGTAATCATGATTACAATGTTCATTAATTCAATATGTTGAACTGTGATATAATCTTCTAGGCTTGCTACTTTTCTCATTATAATAAGAAGCGTATTTACCATGGCAAAACCAGAAAACACGGCTCCGGCAACAAAGTACGGAGGGAAAATGGTAGTATGCCATCCTGGAACTATAGACGTAGCAAAGTCAAAAGATACAATGGTATGTACAGAAAGTACTAAAGGTGTTGCTAAACCTGCAAGAACCAAAGATACTTCTTCAAAACGTTGCCAATCTTTAGCACGTCCAGTCCATCCAAAACTTAATAAAGAATAAATTTTCTTCTGAAAAGGTTTAATAGCTCGGTCTCTTAGCATGGCAAAATCAGGTAATAAACCAGTCCACCAGAAAACTAGCGATACCGATAAATATGTTGAAATTGCAAACACGTCCCAAAGTAATGGTGAGTTAAAGTTTACCCATAAAGAACCAAATTGGTTTGGTATAGGTAATACCCAATATGCTAACCATGGACGACCCATATGTATAAGTGGGAACAAACCAGCTTGAATAACCGCAAAGATGGTCATTGCTTCTGCAGAACGGTTAATTGCCATTCTCCATTTTTGACGGAAAAGTAAAAGTACAGCAGAAATTAATGTTCCTGCGTGACCAATACCAACCCACCAAACGAAGTTAGTAATATCCCAGGCCCAACCTACGGTTTTGTTTAAACCCCAGGTACCTATACCAGTTGCTATTGTGTAAATGATACATCCTATTCCCCAGAGAAACGCTGCTAGTGCAATAGAAAAAACTATCCACCAAGATTTGTTTGCTTTACCTTCTACAGGTCGTGCTACATCCACAGATACATCGTGGTATGATTTTTCGCCTGTAACTAAAGGTCTTCTAATAGGTGCTTCGTAATGAGACGCCATAATCCTTCTATAATTATTTTCTTAATTCCTTTTTATTATGCTTCGGTTGTATTTCTCACTTTAGTATGATACTGCACATTTGGTTTTGTGCCAATATGCTCTAATAGGTGATACATACGGTTATCTTCTAAAAGTTTTGCAACTTTACTTTCCTTATCGTTGATGTCTCCAAATACCATGGCTCCATTGCTACATGCAGCAGAACAAGCTGTTTGGAATTCGCCATCCTTAATAACACGTCCATCACGTTTGGCATCCAGAATTGTTTTTTGTGTTTTCTGAATACACAAAGAACATTTTTCCATAACCCCACGAGAACGCACTACAACATCTGGGTTTAAAACCATACGTCCTAAATCGTCGTTCATATGATAATCGAACTCATCGTTTTTAGAATATAAGAACCAGTTAAAACGACGTACTTTATACGGACAGTTGTTTGCACAGTAGCGCGTACCTACACAACGGTTATATGCCATGTGGTTTTGTCCTTGACGTCCGTGTGAAGTTGCAGCCACTGGGCAAACAGTTTCACAAGGTGCATGATTACAATGCTGACACATAACTGGTTGGAAAGCTACTTGAGGGTTTTCTGAAGCATGCTCCATTTTACCAAACCCACTTAAAGAACTTCCTAATCCTGAAATGTTATTTTTATTTTCATTATCACCAGCAAAAGTTTCGTCAGAAGAATAATATCTATCAATACGCAACCAGTGCATATCGCGACTCTTACGTACTTCTTCTTTCCCTACTACCGGCACGTTGTTTTCAGCATGGCAAGCAATAACACATGCTCCACAACCAGTACAAGCGTTTAAGTCGATAGATAGGTTGAAGTGATGTCCAATAGAACGATCGAACTCATCCCAAAGACTTACTTCAGCAACTTCTGTTTCAACATGATTTAAAGACACAACTGTTGGAGGGTTCCAAACTTTTTTATCTTTCGTATTAAAAATCTCAAGAGAAGTTTCTTTAATAATATCTCCACGTCCCATTAACGTGTTATGCAACTGAATGCAAGCAAATTCGTGCATGCCTGATGCAGCAGTAACACTTATATTCTGAAACGTATTAAAGTCTTGGTATAATGCATAAGCATTTACACCCGTTTTCATTTCATTTTTTAATCCAGCAGTTCTTCCATAACCAAAAGATAGACCCACAGAGCCTATAGCTTGTCCTGGCTGAATAATTACCGGCACTTTTTCTATAGTAACACCATTGGCAGTAATATCTACATAGCTTCCATTTAGTCCACCATCTGCCATATGCTCGCTTTTTAAACCTAATGTATTAGCATCAGCTTTAGAAACGGTTAAATAGTTGTCCCAAGAAGTTCTTGTAAGCGGATCTGGAAACTCTTGTAACCATGGGTTATTGGCCTGTTGACCATCTCCCATTCCCACTTTGGTATATAAAGAAAGTTCTAAACCTCCTGAAGCACTGGTAGAAGCTAAACTTCTAGCAGCAGCAGCCCCGTCAATCTTAGAAATAGTTGAAGTATTGTTAGCAGTAGCTGTTTGTTCTTCTTCTTTTTTCAAGCCTAAACCTTGTGCAACGTCTTCTATAATTCCACCCACTAGGGTTTTATCGCCTTCAGTCTTTGTTTCTCCAGCGTTAACTGTTGTAGAAACAAAACCATCGGCTACGAAAACACCATCGTGTAAAGCTTGACTAAACGAGCTAGAGCCAAGAATTCCTTCGTTCCAAGTTTGTTTAATATAATCATGGTAAGATACTTCGCTTCCAATCCATTCTAACAAAGCATCTTGGAATTGCATGGTATCAAACAAAGGACGAATGGTTGGTTGCATTAAAGCAAAATGACCTTTCTTTAATTCTACATCTCCCCACGATTCTAAATAATGAGGTGCGGCAGCAATATATTGGGTTTGTCTAGCCGTTTCATCTGCTTTCATTGAAAAAGATAGCGTCAAATCTGTAGCTGCTAAACCTTCTGCAAAATCTGCTGCATTAGGCAAGGTATATATTGGATTAACACCACTCATAATAAGGGCTCCAACTTTCCCTGCTTTCATATCAGCAATTAAAGCGTTCATTGCTTTATCGCTTCCTTGTCTTGTTTTAATTGGCGTAGAAGGATCAAAAGCCTTAGAGTTTAAATATTCGTTAATCTCTAAAACCACTGTTTGAGCATTCACATCTTGTATTCCAGTTACCACAACGGCATTGCTGCCCGCTGTTTTAATTTGTGAAGCAGCTTTACTTACTGCATCTAAAATATTTTCTGGTAAATCGACTGAAACTGAGCCACCAACAACTTCACTATAAAGTTTAGCTAAAACCAACTTTTGTTGCGTTGGTGTTATCGGCACACGCTTATCTGCATTTGCTCCAGTTAAAGACATATTCGATTCAAACTGAATATGACGAGACATCTTCCCTTTAGTAGGAATACGTCCAGAGGCATATCCGGAGTCAAAACCACCACCTTGCCAATCGGAAAGGAAGTCGGCTCCAATAGAAACGATGGTAGCTGCTTTTGAAAAATCGTAACTAGCTAAACCACGTTCGTTATATTTTGCTTGGAAGGCATCCAGCCCAGTAGATTCTGAAATAGAGTCGTACTGCACGTGATTAACGTTTCCAAATTTTTGTTTAAATTCTCCAATCAATTTTGAAGTGGAAGGACTGGCAAAGGTTTGTGTTAATAATACAATTTGCTTTCCAGAATCAGTTAATGCCGATAATCCTTGAGCAACTTCAGCATTTAAATCTTCCCAAGAGGTATATTCTCCCTCCTTCATTGGACCTTGTACTCTCATACTATCGTACAACCCTAAAACCGAAGCATGTACTCTAGCATTAGCACCACCATTTGTGGTTGCCAGGGTATTGTTTTCAATTTTAATTGGACGACCTTCGCGAGTTTTTACCAATACGCTAGTAAAATCAAATCCATCTGCAATAGTAGTTGCATAGTAATTGGCTACCCCAGGTATTATAACATCGGGTTGAATTACATAAGGAATGGATTTAACAACTGGCCCCTCGCACGCTGCTAAAGATGCCGCAGCTGTACTAAAACCAACATATTTTAAGAAATCACGACGTGTTGTTTTAGAACTTTCCAAAGAATCTTTATCACCTAAAAACTCATCGGTAGGAATTTCTTCAACAAACTCGTTTTGTTGTAGAGCCTTAACAATAGAGCTATCTTCGTTCAGCTCCTCAACACTTTTCCAGTATTTCTTGTTTGATGACATATTATATAATGAATTACTTCTTATTATTTTTAATTATTTTATATCTCTATAGAGAATTTAATAGTGGCACTTACCACATTCTAAACCTCCCATTTGAGCTACTGTAAGCTTATCTACCCCATACTTTTTAGATAATTCTTCGTGTATTTTGGTATAGTAAGCATTGTCTTCAACTTTTACGTTTGTACCTCTATGACAGTCTATACACCAACCCATTGTTAAAGGGGAATATTGCGACATAATTTCCATAGTCTCAACTGGACCGTGGCAAGTTTGACATTCCAAACCACCAACAGTAACGTGTTGCGAGTGATTAAAGTAAGCAAAATCAGGTAAATTATGGATTCTTACCCATTTTACCGGTTGCGAATCGCCTGTGTAAGCTTGATCCTCATCACTCCATCCTGCTGCTGCATATAATTTTGCAATTTCTCCATCATAAAATTCTTTACTGTATTCATCGGTTGCAGTTGTTTCAGCAACTTCATAAACAGATTTATGACAGTTCATACATACATTTAAAGATGGAATTCCAGAAGTTTTACTAACTCTTGCTGAAGAGTGACAGAATTTACAATCTATTCCGTTATCTCCGGCGTGAATTTTATGTGAAAAATGAATTGGTTGCACTGGTTGATAACCTTGGTCAACACCTATCTGCATTAAATAACCATAAACGTAATATCCGCTGGCCAATAGTAAAAAGATAACTGTTACCAATACTAAAAATTGGTTTTTAACAAAAGCTTTCCAAATAGGAGTGCGTTCTGTTTTAGTAATATCTACGCCCTTAGCGTCCGCAAAACGAGTTAAGGTACGTCTAACTAATAACAATGCCATTGCCAACAAAGCAAACAACAATGCTAGCGCCCCTAAAACAACTTTGTTAGAAATACCAGAATCGGAAGCAGATCCCGAAGCACCTCCTCCAGCAACATCGGCAGCAGGCGCAGCAACTGCACGCTCTTGCGATGTATAAGCTAGGATATCGTTAATATCCTCATCTGATAATTGTGGGAAAGGAGTCATCGCAGCTCCTCCATATTCATCGAAAATCTTTTGTGCATAAGCATCTCCAGATTTAAGGACAGCAGAACTATTACGAATCCATGCTGCTAGCCACTCTCTATCTAAACCTTGTTCGTCTGCTAGAATTTGCTCGATATTACGCAAAGCTGGCCCTGTCATCTTCTTATCTAATTGATGACAAGCAGCACAATTGGTATTGAATAAGGTTTTTCCTTTTTCAGGATCGCCGTCTTGAGCGAAAATCGAGGTTGAAAGTGTTAGAATAAAAATTAAACTTAATGTAAGCACATTTCTACTTAACTTACGGTCACTCACCTGTTTCATATTAATAGTTGAATTAACTTCTTTAGTTTGGTATGATTTTTTCACTTAGGTAAACAAAAATTACAATTAGATACAATTATAAAATCACTCGCAAAAATAGTATTAAAAGTCGATTCTAGAAATGTTAGGGAAGTGTTAATTGGTAATTTAGAGGTATTCTAAATAATAAATCGATATAAAAATCAGTTTATATCACATACATTTGCATTAAACAACCTTGAAAATGAAAATATTGAACTCAAAGAACAGTCTTTACACCCTTGGATTTATGGTATTGTTTACCAGCCTAAGTTTTGCGCAACAAGGCAACGTAATTGTCAATCAAGATAAGGAAATTGACCAATTATTGAATTTAAAGAAGACTATTAACACCTCAGAAAACACTTCTGATAGGTATAAAATTCAAATTTACTCCGGACATAGAAGCGAAGCTGAAAGCACACAAAGCAACTTTAGAGCTTTAAGTCTAGAAATGCCTTCGAAATTGGTTTACGAAACACCAAACTATAAAATATGGGTAGGTAATTATAGAACCCGTTTGGAAGCTGATAGAGCTTTGATTAAAGTAAAAGCCAAGTTTCCTACAGCTTTCATCTTTAAGCCTAAGAAAGACAAGGAGTAGCTTGTTTAGGTTTAAATTGAAGCTGTTAATGCTCTCTGACTTTAGAGCAGGAATGGCGTAAAGCGAATAAAAATACTGAAGAGAACTAAAGAAAAGCCGTCTAAAATTGATGTTTCAAAAGAGACTAACTCTAAGAAAAACCATTTTTAGACGGTCATTATTTTTTATTGTACCACTAGTTTTTTCAAAAAAATCTGATCATTCGTAGTTAGTTTTATAAAATATACTCCTTTAGACAATTTAGAAACGTCTATTTGAGATTTTAACTCCATATGTTTCATAACCAGTCTCCCAGAGATATCGAAAAAATCTATTTCCTGAATTTGCCATTTCTCAAAATTACCAATAGTTATAATTGTATTTGAAGGATTGGGATAAATGCTTATCTGATTTTCCATCAGCAAATTTCTTACACCTAAAGTCGTGTCCTGCACATCTCCCGTTAGAGAAATAATTGCTCCACAAAGCGATTGTGTTACCGATGTTTCTTCAGTCCAATTTCCTAGGGATAAACTAGGTGGGTTTGGCAAGGATGGTTCGGTGTTATAATATAATACATAGGTATTGGCAAATGTACCGTTTCCATCGTCGGCATAAATTTCCCAACGAGTGCCACTCTCATTCCATGCTATTTGAAACTCACAATTTCCTATTCCTCCACATGGCGAGTCTTCATCTACCGGAGTAGTTTCAAACGTATTCCTTCCCGTGTTATCTACAGTTTTTTGAATAAATACATAGTCCTGATTTTCTATTAACGGATGACATGCATTAAGTGTTATAGTCTGTGAATAAACACAGGTTCCGATTAAAACAAAAATCAGTCTTAAAATATAATTTCTCTGCTTCATAAGTACCATTTAGTTTTGAGATGGGAAAACGCCCTGTAAAGCAATAATAAAAGTTACCGTTTGATAGGGCTGTACAATACTAAAGGGTTGATTGTACCCCGTACTTCCAATCATACCAGAATTCATTGTGGTTGGTGTACCCACAGAAGCATATTCTTTATCTAGTAGTTTTGTATTTGCAGGAAAATTACTTTCTGGAGACGAACTATCACCCTCATTCAACACGGCATTTACTTGATGGCTGTGTGCTGGTAAATTAGCAACTGTTAAAGAAACGTTAGAGTCACCTCCGGCTTGACCATGCCCGTAGGAAGGTAAGCCAGGACCATTACCAGAATGCATGGGTACACGTCCTCTTAAATCTGGAAGCGCAAATGTTGTTTGTCCGTTTCCGCCATAGGCTGTACCTATTATGGCAAATAAAACACTGTTTTGTGAAATTGCCAATAACTGTCCTTCACATTTTGCCCATCCAGATGGGGCATAACTCCCTGCAAACATTCTAATTTCACCCACATAAGGATCTTGTGCACTTGCTAAATGACTCACGCTTAAGCATAATAAAAGGAATAAAATAGTAATTGTTTTCTTCATGATAAGATTGATTTTAAGTTTATATAATTTTATGGAAAAGTAAATAAATTCTTTCAATCCTAAAATAAAAAAAGCGACCAATTGGTCGCTTTTTTCTTTACTTATAATTACAAATTATTTCAATTTCTTTTTAACTTCTACCTCATGGTAAGCTTCAATTATATCTCCTTCTTTAATGTCGTTATAATTTTTAATTTGCATTCCACAATCGTATCCTTTAGCGACTTCTTTAGCATCGTCTTTAAAACGTTTTAATGAACTAAGTTCTCCGGTATAGATTACAACACCGTCACGTATTAAACGAACCCCAGAGTTTCTAAATATTTTACCGGTTAATACCATACAACCAGCAATGCTTCCAATTTTAGATACTTTAAAGATTTCTCTAATTTCAGCTGTTCCAGTAATTTCTTCTTTAAGTTCTGGAGACAACATTCCTTCCATGGCGTCTTTAAGATCGTTGATAGCATCGTAGATAATAGAATACATTCTGATATCGATTTCTTCTTTATCTGCAATTTGACGTGCATTACCCATTGGTCTCACGTTAAATCCAATAATAATGGCATCGGAAGCTGTTGCTAACAAGACATCACTTTCTGTAATTGGACCAACTCCTTTATGAATAATGTTTACTTCGATTTCTTCGGTAGATAATTTCTGGAACGAATCTGTTAAAGCTTCAACAGAACCATCTACATCTCCTTTAAGAATGATGTTCAACTCTTGGAAATCTCCAAGTGCAATACGTCTTCCAATTTCATCTAAAGTAATATGACGTTGTGTTCTAACAGATTGCTCACGTTGTAATTGTGTACGTTTGGTTGCAATTTGTCTCGCTTCACGCTCGTCTGCAAATACATTGAATTTATCACCTGCTTGTGGTGCGCCATCCAGACCTAAAATAGATACTGGTGTAGACGGTCCTGCAGCAATAATTTCTTTTCCACGCTCATCGTGCATGGCTCTAACTTTTCCACTGTGTTTCCCAGCTAGTACATAATCTCCTACTCTTAGGGTTCCTGCTTGCACCAATATAGTTGATACATAGCCTCGACCTTTATCTAAAAAGGCTTCGACAACAGTTCCTACAGCAGCTTTATTTGGATTGGCTTTAAGATCTAATAACTCAGCTTCAAGCAATACTTTTTCTAATAATTCTTTCACCCCAGTTCCTACTTTCGCTGAGATATCGTGAGATTGGATTTTTCCTCCCCAATCTTCTACCAACAAGTTCAACTTAGCAAGTCCTTCTTTAATTTTTTCAGGATTGGCCGTTGGTCTATCTATTTTATTGATAGCAAAAACTATTGGTACTCCGGCAGCCTGCGCATGCGCTATGGCTTCCTTGGTTTGAGGCATTATATCGTCGTCGGCAGCTACTACAATAATTGCAATATCTGTAACTTGGGCTCCACGAGCACGCATCGCCGTAAAGGCTTCGTGACCAGGAGTATCCAGGAAAGCCATTTTTTGGCCATTTTCTAGTTGTACCGCATAAGCTCCAATATGTTGGGTAATTCCACCAGACTCACCAGCGATTACATTTTCTTTACGGATATTATCCAATAAAGATGTTTTACCGTGATCCACGTGACCCATTACCGTAACAATTGGTGCACGTTCAACTAAATCTTCAGGTTTATCTTCAACTCTTTCAATAGCATCCTCAATACCAGTGTCTACAAATTCAACCTCAAATCCAAATTCTTCGGCTACAATAGTTAGAGTTTCAGCGTCTAAACGTTGGTTCATGGTTACCATCATTCCTAGCGACATACATGCCGAAATAATCTGGGTTACCGGAACGTCCATCATTGTCGACATTTCGCTAGCTGTTACAAATTCTGTAACTTTTAGAATTTTGCTATCTGCAGCTTCAGCTTGTTGATCTTTAGCTGTTTGCTCTCTGTGTAAATCTCTTTTATCTCTACGATATTTAGCACCTTTTCCTCTACTGGATTTACCTTGTAGTTTCTCTAAGGTTTCACGTACTTGTTTTTGTACTTCTTCCTCACTAGGCTCTTCTTTAACCGTGGCTCTTCTGCCTTTACCAACAACACCAGGTTTTCCTTTAAATCTGTCGCTTGCTCCTCTTGCAGGAGTAGCAGTGGTAGTTGCACTTCCAGTACCTGGAGCTCCTGCCTTGCTAATTCTACGACGCTTTTTCTTATTGGCGATTCCAGCTTTATCAGCTTTCTTTTTATCGTCTATTTTTTTCTTTGGTTTATTAAATTGAGATAGATCTATCTTCTCTCCAGCAATTTTAGGTCCCGAAAGTTTTTGGTATTGCGTTTCTAATCTTTCCTCCTCCACAGGTGCTTCAGGGGTTTTAGGCGCTTCTTTTTTAGGGTCGGCCTTTTTAGGCTCAGCCTTTACAGGTTCTACTTTTGTAGGTTCTGCTTTTGTAGTTTCTATTTTTTTAGAGTTGTCTTCCTTTGGCTTTTCGGTAATCTTCTCTATATCTTTTGTAGTTGGTTTTTCAACTGCTTTTTCTTTAGGTTTTTCAGGTGCTTTTTCAGCAGCTTTTTCAATAACCTTTTCTGAAACTATTTCAGGCGTTTTCTCAACTGGCTTTTCAGCTTTTACCTCTTCCTCCTTTTTAACAGGGGCTTCGGCAACTTTTTTGTTTGGCTCCAAGTCAATTTTACCAACTTGTTTTGGACCAGTCAAAGTAGCTTTAGCTTTTACAACCTCGGCCTCTTTAGCCTCAGCTTCTCTTTTAGCTCTAGCCTTTTCCTTTTCTTCAAGCTCACGATCACGCTGTTCTTTCAAAGCTTCTTTTTCCTTTTGCTTTGCCTCACCAACTTCTTGGGACGCCATTTTTTTACTGGCATCTGTTTGAAATTCGTCGGAAAGAACCTGGTAAACCTCGTTTGAAATTTTTGTAGTAGGACGCTTCTCTATCTCGACACCTTTGGAATCCAAGAACTCCACGGCGCGATCTAAAGAAATGTTCAACTCGCGTAATACTTTATTTAATCTAATTGTTTCAGCCATAAATTGCTTTAATATAACCTAAAAATATGTTATTCTTCAAATTCTTCTCTAAGAATTCTAATAACATCTAAAATTGTTTCTTCTTCTAAATCTGTTCTTTTTACTAAATCTGCCACCTCTTGTTCTAAGATGCTTTTGGCAGTATCTAAACCAGCTTTGCTAAACTCAGCAATGATCCAGCTTTCTATTTCATCAGTAAATTCAGATAATTCAACGTCTTCTTCAGCACCTTCTCTAAATACATCAATCTCGTAGCCAGTTAATTGTCCAGCCAAACGAATGTTGTGCCCTCCACGTCCAATGGCCTTACTTACTTCTTCTGGTTTTAAAATAGCTTCGGCACGTTTATTCTCCTCATCTATTTTAACCGACGTTACACGAGCAGGACTTAGAGCTCTAGTAATATACAACTGTAAATTTGATGTATAATTAATAACGTCAATATTTTCGTTTCCTAACTCACGAACTATGCCATGGATTCTAGATCCTTTCATTCCAACACAAGCTCCAACAGGATCTATTCTATCGTCGTAAGAGTCTACAGCTACTTTTGCTTTTTCACCAGGAATTCTTACTACTTTCTTAATGGTAATTAAGCCATCGAATACTTCTGGGATTTCTTGTTCGAATAATTTCTCCAAGAAAACCGGTGAGGTACGAGACATAATAATAGTAGGCTTATTTCCTTTTAGCTCAACACTTTCAACAATACCACGCACATTATCACCTTTTCTAAAAAAGTCTGAAGGAATTTGTTTTTCCTT
>NZ_DATGNO010000056.1:0-29196 GCF_035306705.1 Xanthomarina sp. | reverse complement strand
GATTATCGAAGCCAATTTTCAAGCCAATCAAATTACCCAAAAAATAGAATGTGACGAGCTAGCTTGCGATAATTATTTTATTTCAACCCAAAATAATCTTGAAAAGAACATTTACGACTTTAGTATCCAAAGTGCTTTATTGAAATCTGAAATATATGATTATTTAAAAGGCGTTATTAAAACAGATTAAAAATAATCTTGCTTCAAGAAATTTCCATTTCATTAAATAATAAGAAGCACAATTTTTAAATAAAAAAAGACCCTCAATCATCTTGAGGGTCTTTAATTTTTCTGAAAAGTAAGCTATAATTATTTACCTCCTTTTACTGCATTTGCAGCATCTTTGGCGGCTTTATCAGTAGCAGCAGCAGCATCATCAATAGCTTTTCCTGTAGCATCGGCAGCGTTCTCGATAGCTTCACCAGTTGCATCAGCAGCGTTGTCGATAGCTTGACCAGCTTCGTCCAATGCGTTTTCAGTAGCATCCATTGCATCAGCAGCAGTTGCTTCCATATCTTCTGCACTTTCTTCCATTGCATCAGCAGCGTTTTCCATTGCATCAGCAGCGTCTTCTGTTTTTGTATCTCTACAAGAAGTGAAAGTTAAACTTAAGCATAATAATAATACAGTACTTAATAATAATTTTTTCATTAGTTAAAGTTTTAGTGTTAAAAATTAATGGCACAAATTTAATAACTTATTATGTAACTTTTACAAGTTTTGTTAACAATTTTTAACATAAATTATTTCAATTTGCTAATTAATCTCTTTATGTACGTAAATAAGATATAATTTGGATTACGGCACCTCGATTATTTTTAATATAATTTAAATTCTTTTCACCAGAGGAAACTCTTAAAGTTGTATTATCTATCAGGTTATCAAGGATTTCCTTTAGTTCTTCTTTGGTTTTAATTGAAAACAAACCTTGATTAATTAGCATTATTTTTGCTTCTGGAAAATTATTAAAATGCTCGCCTATAACAATTGGAACACCAAAAACAGCCGGTTCAAGTGTGTTATGTAAGCCTGTTTTGCCTACAGCTCCACCT
This sequence comes from Xanthomarina sp., assembly GCF_035306705.1. Classification (GTDB taxonomy): domain Bacteria; phylum Bacteroidota; class Bacteroidia; order Flavobacteriales; family Flavobacteriaceae; genus Xanthomarina. The sequence goes on along the minus strand of NZ_DATGNO010000056.1, from coordinate 28,144 downwards.
ACATAAGCCACATTTGCATAACTATAAACCTTAGTAAGCAACCCAATAGTGTCTAAGATGAGAACTTGAGCTTCGGAAATATTGCTTTTTTCTTTCTCTGAAAAGAGGATCGTTTTCTTATTAATGGACTGTTTGAGCTTTTCTATTTGAGAGGATTTTATGTTGTGTGGTGCAATAATAAATTTTATAGAATCGGTTTCTAAAGAATTGATATAATCTACTAGAAAAACCTCGTCTTCCATCCAAGTGCTTCCTGCAACAATACAAAGTTTGTGGTCTTTAAATTTTTCGATAAAATCTAAACTATTGTCTAGGGTCAACTGACTGTACACACGATCGAATCTGGTATCTCCCGAAACGGTAACATGTTTGTAATTAATTCGTTCTAGTAATATTTTTGAATTTTCATCCTGGGTAAAAATATGCTGAAAGGCAAATAAGGCCTTTTTCATAAAGTTTCCATAGAATTTAAAATAAATTTGATTTTCCCGAAACAAGGCTGAAATTAAAACAGCTTTTAGCTCTCTCTTTTTTAACTCATTTAAAACATTTGGCCAAATATCATACTTCACAAATATGGTTAATTCTGGATGGACCAAATCTAAAAATCTTTTTGCGTTACTTCTGGTGTCAAAAGGGAGATAGACCACCACATCAGCAATTTCAGTGTTTTTTCTAATTTCATAACCGGAAGGAGAGAAAAATGTTAAAATCATTTTATGGTTTGGATAGGTTTTTCTCAACTCTTTAAAAACAGGAAGCCCTTGTTCATATTCACCTAAAGAAGCACAATGAAACCATAAGGTTTTGTCCGCTTTAGAAATGTTGTTTTTTAAGATGCTAAAACTGTGCTTTCTTCCTTCCACTCCAAGCTTTATTTTATGGTTGAAGAGAGAAATGACTTTCAATGTCATTTGTACCAAGTAAATTCCTAAATTATAAATCAGCTGCAATTTTATATCTTTCTTGCTAAAATACACTTCTTTGATAAAATTTCATTGCTTAACGTTTACTAATTTCGTAATTTCGTATGGTATGAAAAAAATTCAAATGGTCGACCTTAAAGGTCAGTATAAAGCAATAAAGGATGCTGTTAATAATGACATTCAAGAAGTTATAGAAAACACAACTTTTATTAATGGACCGAAGGTTCATGAATTTCAAAAAAATCTTGAAAATTATTTAGGCGTCAAGCATGTTATTCCTTGTGCCAATGGTACAGATGCTTTGCAAATTGCCATGATGGGTTTGGGTTTAAAGCCAGGAGATGAGGTTATTACTGCCGATTTCACTTTTGCGGCAACTGTAGAAGTTATTGCGTTATTGCAATTAACTCCAGTTTTGGTGGATGTTAATCCAGACGATTTCAACATTGATATCGAGGCTATAAAAAAAGCCATAACGCCAAAAACAAAGGCCATTGTACCTGTACATTTATTTGGACAATGTGCTAACATGGAAGCGATTATGAATATTGCCAAAGAACATAATTTATATGTTATTGAAGATAATGCGCAGGCCATTGGAGCCACTTATACGTTTAGCAATGGCAAGAAAGCCAAGGCTGGAACTATAGGTCATGTGGCTTCAACATCATTTTTTCCTTCTAAAAACTTAGGTGGATATGGAGATGGAGGTGCTATTTTTACCAATGACGATGATTTAGCACATATGATTCGAGGCATTGTAAATCATGGTATGTACGAGCGTTATCATCATGATGTAGTTGGAGTGAATTCTAGATTGGATTCCATTCAGGCTGCAGTTTTGGATATTAAATTAAAAAAACTGGACAGTTACAATAAGGCTAGAAGAGAAGCTGCAAACAAATATAATGCTGCTTTTAAAAATATAAATAAAATCTCTACGCCTTTTGAATATGGCACACCGGATAATCATGTGTTTCATCAATACACCTTAAGATTACATGGCGTTGATAGAGATGGACTTGTGAAGTTTTTAAATGAAAATGAAATTCCTTGCGGCGTCTATTATCCAATTCCGCTTCACAAACAAAAAGCTTATGAAGATTCTCGTTACATCGAATCTGATTTTCAAGTTACAAACCAATTAGTAAAAGATGTTATTTCATTGCCAATGCATACCGAATTGGATGATGATCAAATAGATTTTATTGCATCTAAAATTATAGAATTTATAAATGGCTAAAATTTTAGTTACAGGAGGCCTTGGTTTTATTGGCTCTCACACCGTTGTTGAACTTCAAAATAAAGGGTTCGAAGTTGTAATTATTGATAATCTTTCCAATTCTTCCATAGAAGTTTTAGACGGCATTACGGCAATTACAGGAAAGAAACCTGAGTTTTTAAATTTGGATTTAAAGGAAAAAAAACTAGTTCAGCAGTTTTTTAATACACACAATAATATTGATGGGGTTATACATTTTGCAGCAAGTAAAGCTGTAGGTGAAAGTGTTCAAGAACCACTAATGTATTATGAAAACAATATTAATACCTTGGTTTATTTGCTCCAAGAGTTTAAAAAAATAGCGCCTGCTAATTTTATATTTAGCTCATCGTGTACGGTATATGGAGAACCAGATTCTTTGCCAATTAACGAAGCTGCACCTATAAAACCGGCGATTTCCCCGTATGGGAATAGCAAGCAACTTGGGGAGGAAATTATTCAGGATGTTTGTAAGGTCTCAACCAATTTTAATGCTATTTCCTTAAGATATTTCAATCCTATTGGAGCTCATGAAACGGCGCTTATTGGAGAATTGCCTCTTGGAGTTCCTCAAAATCTAGTGCCTTATATTACACAAACAGCTATTGGTAAAAGAAAGCAGTTGGCTGTTTTTGGAGACAATTACCCAACGCCTGATGGCACTTGTATTCGCGATTATATTCATGTGGTAGATTTGGCAAAAGCCCATGTTATTGCTTTAACGAGACTGTTAGATAAAAAGAATGCGACCAATTATGAAGTGTTTAACCTAGGTACAGGTACCGGAAGTTCTGTATTAGAAGTGATACATGCTTTTGAGCGTGTTTCCAATGAAAACTTAAATTACAAAATTGCTGAAAGAAGAGATGGAGATGTCGTTTCGGTTTATGCCGATACTAAAAAAGCAAATGAAGAATTAGGTTGGACCTCGAAATTAACTCTGGATGATGCCATGCGCTCTGCTTGGAAGTGGGAACAAAAAATAGCAAATTCCTAAACTAAGAATCTGTTAATAAATAGGCCTATCTAATATCAATCTGATAATAATATGGTACATCTATTATCATATTAAAAATAAGATGCTGATTAGCAATGTTTTAGGATATTAAATTTGGAATTGGCCATTCAAATTCGTTACTTTGTATCAAATGATAATGGAAAATATGAAATTGATTACAGTAAAAAGAGAAACAGTAGAAGAGAAAAGGTACACGCCTAAAATGGGAGAACTACTTACAAAAGTGACTTATATTAAGAAAGCTTTTTTAAGTATTCCAATTAAAACCATTCACAAATATCGAGAAACATATTACGGTGAAGTTAAAGATTGCGAAGCTTGTAATCTAGCAAGATAAAAATATTATAGCCTCTTTTTAAGAGGCTTTTTTTATGCGGTTTTTGGTTCTTTTCCTTTTTTGAAACCTTCAAATAATAACAGGCCAAGACCCAGCATGACCGACATATCTGCAAAATTAAAAATACCGGTTCTAAACACACCACCTAGATCTATGTGGAAGAAATCTGTTACAGATCCATAAACTATTCGGTCGTAAACATTAGCTATTCCTCCACCAACAATACAGCAGAAACCTATTAACGACAATTTGTCTAATTCTTTGTTTTTAATAATGTGTATGGTTACATATCCCAAAACAAGAATAGGTAGGATTAATAGGAAAATAAGTCTTAATGTGGGATTTAAATCACTTCCCATGCCTAGAAATGCACCAGCGTTTTCAACGTTATGTAAGGTGAAGAGCTTTCCAATAATTGGAGTTTCGCTTCCAGGAACAACATAAAGTCTGGTCAAAACTTTAGTAATCTGGTCTAAAGCAATGTTAGCTATAATAAGAAGTACTATAAATGTATTACGGGATAATTTCATTAAGCTTCTTTGTTATAAGTGGCGGAAGCTGTTTGTGCTTCTCTATTAATTTTCTTTACCAAACCTTGTAAAACGTTTCCAGGGCCAACTTCTGTGAATAAGATTGCTCCATCGGCAATCATTTGTTGTACGGATTGGGTCCATTTTACGGGTGCCGTTAATTGCGAAATTAAATTGCTTTTTATGGCTACAGCATCTAATACAGCCGAAGCCGTTACATTTTGATAAATCGGGCAATTTGGTTTACTGAAAAACGTGTTTTCTATGGCAGCAGCCAATTCTTCACGAGCAGGCTCCATTAAAGGCGAATGGAAAGCGCCACCTACGGGAAGTACTATGGCACGTTTGGCTCCTGCTTCTTTTAAAGTTTCGCAAGCTCTGTTTACAGCAGCTACTTCTCCAGAAATAACAAGTTGTCCAGGACAGTTATAATTTGCGGCAACTACAATTCCTTCCGTATTTGCACATATTTTTTCAACCACATCATCTTCTAAACCTAAAACAGCCGCCATGGTACTTGGTTGCAGTTCACAAGCTTTTTGCATAGCCAAAGCACGTTTAGAGACTAATTTTAAACCGTCTTCAAAGGTTAAAGTTCCATTGGCTACCAATGCAGAAAATTCTCCAAGAGAATGCCCAGCAACCATATCTGGTTTAAAACTAGCTCCTGAAATTTTAGATAAAATAACCGAATGTAAAAAGATGGCAGGCTGGGTTACCTTGGTTTCCTTAAGATCTTCAGCAGATCCTTGAAACATTACATCTGTAATTGAAAAACCTAAAATATCGTTGGCTTGTTCAAATAAATCTTGGGCTAGAGTAGACCTTTCATAAAGGTCTAAACCCATTCCTGAAAATTGTGCACCCTGACCTGGAAATATATATGCGTTCATGTGTTTTAATTTTAATGCTGCAAAAATAGGAATTTATTATTAGTTTTCAGTTGCAGTTTACAGGATTCAACGGATGTCTATATAACGAATGAATACGAAGAGGTGACTTTATATTAAAGACATATTTTTTAAGACGATATTAAAATCTATGAAATTAGTGCCTCATTCACTCAAAGAGGTTAAGTTGAGATTTGTTAATACGTATATTTCTCAAAAGTAACTCTGCGGAAATCTCTAAGTATCTATGTATAATAGCACCTACTAGATAAAAATTTGTGACATCTATATTTACAAACCAACAACTGCAGCTTCTGCACAACGTTCGCCATCCATAGCGGCAGAAACAATGCCTCCAGCATAACCTGCACCTTCACCACAAGGGAATAATCCTTCTATTTCCGGATGTTCTAGATTTTCATTTCTAGGAATGCTAATAGGAGAGGAGGTTCTGCTTTCCACTCCAACAACGTTGGCTTCAGCCGTATAATACCCATGCATTTTTTCACCAAAAGCCTTAAAACCTTGGCGTAAACTCCCTCCAATTAGTTTTGGTAGAAGCGAATGTAAGGGAGCCGATTGCAATCCTGGCTGATATGAAGTTTCATTTAAATTTGCCGACAACTTGCCTTCAACAAAATCGGTTAAACGTTGCGCAGGCGCCGTTTGCGTTCTTCCTCCTGCAGTAAAAGCCAAACGCTCTAAATCTTTCTGATATTCCAAGCCTTTTAAAACGCCAAAATGTTCGTATTTAGGAAAATCTCTATCTACATTTAATTCTACAATAATACCAGAATTAGCAAATTGATTATTTCGTTTTGAAGGTGACATTCCGTTTACAACTACCTCTCCATTGGCCGTAGCTGCTGGAACTATAAAGCCTCCTGGACACATACAAAACGAATAAACACCTCTATTATTTACTTGTTGTACCAAGCTGTAGGAAGCAGCAGGAAGTAGTTCGTCTCTTTTTCCAGAGCAATGATATTGAATGGAATCGATAATGTGCTGAGGATGTTCTACGCGAACCCCCATTGCAAACGACTTAGCCTCTATGGCAATTTTCTTTTCATGTAATAGATAGAAAATATCCCTTGCCGAATGCCCTGTCGCTAGAATGACACGATTGGAAGCAAGTTCTTCACCATTTAGTAATTGAATGGCTTGAATTTTATTGTTCTTTATTTTAAAATCGGTCACACGAGTTTCAAAATGCACTTCACCACCATATTTTATGATAGTTTCACGTACATTAGTAACTACTTTTGGGAGTTTGTTGGTGCCAATATGTGGATGGGCATCTACTAAAATTTGATCTGTTGCTCCATGAAATACAAGGTTTTCAAATATTCTACGAACATCGCCTCGTTTTAAACTTCTGGTGTATAATTTACCATCACTATAAGTTCCTGCGCCTCCTTCACCAAAACAATAGTTAGAATCCTCATTTACAAAATGGTCTTGATTGATGGCTTTTAAATCGCGACGTCGATCTTGCACATTTTTGCCACGTTCAAGAACTATAGGTTTAAAACCTAGCTCAATGCAACGTAAAGCAGCATACATTCCTGCTGGGCCAAAGCCAATAATATGAATTGGTTTGGATTTTGAAACATCTTTATAATCGAAGGTGTATTCTGATGATTCTGGTACAGGTTCATTAATATAAACAGCGACTTTGTAGTTTAAAATTATCTTAGGTTTTCTGGCATCGATAGATTTTCGAAGGACTTTTATTCCAGAAATTTTGTCTCTGGACATGCCCAAATTTTCGGCAGATTTTATTAAAAGAATATTAGGAATCTCTTCCTCTTTTAAACTAATACGTAGCTGAATGTCTTTTATCATTCGACAAAATTACAGAAAAATAGGAGATGAGTTGAAGTTCTTGTAAAGTTGTTTTTGAAAATCTGTTATTCCTTGGTTTCGCACGGATGTGTGAAATTCGTTTCTATAAAATTAGTCTAATTCTTTTTCCTCATATTCTTTTTGTGCAGAAATAAAAGGGATTCTGGGCGCTAAAAAATACCCTGTTAAACTAGCAAATAGAATAGGAATGAAATAAGAAAATCCGGTTAAGGTTGCCAACAGAATAGTGGTGCTCATTGGAGTTCTAGTAACACAAGCGTTTATTGCTGCCATGCAACTTACAATGGTAAGCGATAAACTTATGGAAGGGATAAAATGATGAATTATTAATCCCAAAGTGGCACCCGTAAAAAATAACGGAATTATAAATCCTCCTCGCCAACCAGAAGTTACTGTAACGGAAATGGCTATTATTTTTAGAAATAAAATAACGATCAGCATTTGAACTGAAAAGTCGCTTGTTAAAAGAGTGGAAAGTTCGTAATGACTAAAGTATCTTGTAATTGGTACATAAAAAACGATGGTTCCGAGTAAAATCCCACCAATTAAGGTTTTTATATATATTGGAACCTGTAATTTTTCAAAAATACTTTTCAAAAACTTGGTACAGAAAATAAAAAACCAACCAAAACAAGTAGCTATAATTGCAAAAAATACGGCGTATAAAAAATCGAACCTATCCAGCATTTCGTAGTTTGGCAAGATCCAAAGTGCGCCAAGATCCAATTGTGTTATAAGTGCAAATACCACATAACTAAAACAACTGGCAACAAAAGCTGGCATGATGGCTTTGTAGTATTGAACGGCATGTTCGTGATGCAAAATTTCTAAAGCGAATAAACTTCCTCCTAAAGGAGCACCAAACATGGCGGTAAAACCAGATGCCATTCCAGCAATACTCATAGAACGAAGATCTTCACCTTTTAATCGGAATAATTTGCCAAACCAAGTTCCTGAGGATCCAATTATTTGTACTAAAGGTGCTTCTGGTCCTAGACTTCCTCCCGAACCTATACATAGTAAGGAGGACAAGAGCATGGATGGATTATTTTTAGGATCTAATTTCCCCTTGTTAAACCGGATGTTGTTTACAATTAATTGAATTTCTCCTGGATCGCCTATAAAGTGAATAACCAAGCCAGCAAGTAGGCCACAGATGGCCATGGTAGGGATTACCAACCAGCCTTCAAAAGATGCTAAATGTTTGGTTAAAAACTCTAAGATAATCCAATATAGTCCTGCTATAAATCCACCAAATAATCCGAGTAATGCCCATAGCAAAAACTTTCTACTAAAAACAAAGGGGTTAAATTGTATGGGTTGATCTAAAAGATTGAGGTATGTAACTAATTGCCTTTTTCGTTTTAGTTTCACTTTAAGCTTGGTTTAGAAATGAAATTTAATGTTTTACATAAGTTAAAAACGAAAATGCGTGTAGGTGTTTTTCGTCTTTAGGATGATTGGTTTTGTTGACTTCTTTCCAAATAGTTGGGTCTATTTTTGGGAAAAAAGTGTCTGCATCAAAATTTTCGTGGACTCTTGTAAGCTCAATTTTGTCGGCAAAAGCCATTGCTTGCGTATAGATTTCGCCTCCGCCAATTACAAAAGGTTGCTTGTCTGATTTAGCAACATCAAAAGCATCTTGCAAATTATTAACTACAATTACGCCAGTAGGAACTTGATAATTTGCTTGCCTAGAAATAACTACATGAATTCTGTTTGGTAAAGGTTTTGGAAAACTTTCAAAGGTTTTTCTCCCCATAATAATATGGTGTCCGTTAGTAAGCTCTTTAAAACGTTTTAGGTCGTCGCTTAAATGCCAGATCAGTTGGTTGTCTTTTCCAATTTCATCATTTTCTCCGGCTGCCACTATTATGGTAATTTCAGAGTTTTTAGAGTTCGTTACTAGTCTTTTTTTTTCAGGTGCAAGAAGCATGTCTTTTTCAACTTGTTGCTCAAGTTTGGCAATTCGTTCTTTTTGTAGGGCAACTAATTTATTAAGTTGTTCTTTTTCCCAAGCTTCACCTAAAAATTTATGAGTAAAATATACGTTAAAAGCATGATATATAAATAGAATGGACCAAGCTAGAATAGCATATACAAACCAATTAATACCTAATGGACTAACTGTTGCTCCAACATTAAAAACTAGATTTGCAATTATAAAAGCTAAGGAACCAATTAAAAAGAAAACAAAATGAATGTACAAACTCCGTTTTTGCTTGATACGTTTTTGAGCTGTTTTAATTAATTCTAATTGCTCCTTATCTATTTGTGGGGTCTCTTTTTTCTTTCCGAACATATTCTGAATAGTTTATGTAAAGTTAGTGTATTTCTATGAATCCTTAGAAGTAGATAGTCATTAAAATCTGCATATTGGTATCTATAGGTTGGCCATTTTTGTAACCAGGTTCTTTGAATTTTGGCATCCGCTTCAATACGTTTATGACTTCTGCTGCCATTTCTCTTTTATGCGCTTTAGCCGTAATATTTTCTGCTTTTCCTTTTTTATTTATGGTGAAGTTCACCATGAATTGTGTGGTTTTTTCTAAAGGAAAAAGTTTATCGGCTAAGTTGTAATTGATACTTACTTTTAAATAATCTATCACTTTATTGGTAGTACATTCTTTTAAAGCCTCGTAACTTAAAGTTTCATCACAACTTCTATAAACTGGAAATTTCTCGTCTTTAGCTGGGTTTGGATTAGTTACTTGAAAATTAATCGGCAAATAATAAGGCACTCTTACCGGTTTACCATCTATCATTCCAGGTTTTAATTTGGGTATTAATTTAACAACACGAATGGCTTCAGCCTCTAGTTCTGGATAGGCTGATCTGGCAATAATGTTTGTTAATTCTCCACTTGTTGATATTTTAAAAAAAACTGAAATTTTTACCATGGAGGCATCGGGTAAACCTAATTTATCAGCTACCTGTATATTGAAGTGTTTAGCAATAAAACTGCTTATTTTCTCATTAAAACATTCTTTTATAGCTCGGTTCCCCATGTTTTCATCACATCCTTTATAAATGGGAACTCGTTCGATAACATCGAAAGGGACTTCTTCCGTAGTTTCATTGAGTTCATTATCTGATAATTCTATGGTGTTTTCTTGCGCAAAAGTGATTAGACTGGTAGCGAAAAATAATAAGAGTATGTAATATTTCATGAATTGGGTTTGAAATTAAATAGCAACTTTTCCTTTAATGTGCGGATGCGGATTATAATCTACCAAAGTGAAATCCTCGAATTTAAAATCGAAAATATCTTTTACTTCAGGATTAAGAAGCATTTTAGGAAGTGGTTTTGGATCTCTTGATAGCTGTAATTCTAATTGTTCTTTATGGTTGTTGTAGATATGGGCATCGCCAAAGGTGTGAATAAATTCACCAGCTTCATAACCACATACCTGAGCCATCATCATGGTAAATAAAGCATAAGAACCAATATTAAATGGCACGCCTAAAAAGATATCTGCACTGCGTTGGTATAGTTGACAAGATAATTTTCCATCGGCTACATAAAATTGAAAAAACGCATGACACGGAGGTAATGCTGCCTTTCCGTTAGCTACATTTTCGCTAAAACTTTTTGAAGTATCTGGTAAAACCGAGGGGTTCCAAGCAGAAACCAGCATACGTCTGCTATTTGGATTGTTTTTTAAAGTATCGACGATGTCCTGTATTTGATCTATCTCATCACTGTTCCAATTTCTCCATTGATGACCATAAACCGGACCTAAATCGCCATTTTCATCAGCCCATTCATTCCAGATGCGAACGCCATTTTCAGTTAAATAATTGATGTTTGTATCACCTTTTAAAAACCAAAGTAATTCGTAAACAATGGATTTTAAATGTAATTTCTTGGTGGTTACCATAGGAAAGCCTTCACTTAAATCAAAACGCATTTGATATCCAAAAACACTTTTTGTCCCTGTTCCTGTTCGATCTCCTTTTTCATTTCCGTTCTCTAAAACGTGTTTAACTAAGTCTAGATATTGTTTCATGTTCACCTCCCACGAACGTGGGAATCTTTTTAAAATTTAACAAAATTTTGAAAAATATAAAAATAGAAAAAAGCTTCAAACCAAAAGGGTAGAAGCCTAATTATATATTAAAAGTTATTAACTTATTGCATCTTGGCTTACCTGTTTGCCGATAGCCAAGCGCAGGAATTGGGCTAGCCGATGATCATTCCAGCAATAGTTGCTGAAATTAATGAAGCAATGGTTCCACCAATTAGGGCTTTCATTCCAAATTCCGATAAGGTTTTACGTTGTCCAGGAGCTAGAGAGCCAATTCCTCCAATTTGGATTCCTATAGATGCAAAGTTTGCAAAACCACAAAGCATATAAGTAGCCATAATAATGGATTTATTATAGTTTAAATGTACCACATTGGCCACGTTTTTTAAATCGGCTAACTGGATGTATCCAACAAATTCACTAGCTACCAATTTAATACCCAATAATTGGCCCATCATCATAATATCTTCGCTTGCTACTCCAATCAACCACATTAAAGGCGCAAAAATAGTTCCTAAAATAGCTTCAAGAGAAAGTGCTGGATATGGTGTATTTGCGGCCATCCATGTATTAATAGTAGAAAAACCTCCAACCCAGCCCAAAATACCATTTATCATGGCAATAAAGGCCACGAAAACCAATAGCATGGCTCCAACGTTTACAGCTAATCTTAAGCCTTCCGTAGTTCCGTTGGCAATGGCATCTAAAATATTAGAACCGATTTTGTCTGAAGACACCTCGACTTCCGAATTAATTTCTTCGGTTTGAGGATATAGTATTTTTGAAATAACAATGGCGCCAGGTGCAGCCATAACAGATGCAGCTAATAAATGTTTGGCATAAACAAGTCTTAAGGCAGGATCGTCTCCACCAAGAAAACCAATGTAGGCCGCTAAAACGGCTCCAGCAACGGTTGCCATACCTCCAATCATGACCAAGAGCATTTCGCTTTTAGTCATTTTTTCTAGATAGGCTTTTATTAAAAGTGGTGCTTCTGTTTGACCTAAAAAGATGTTTCCAGCTACACTTAAACTCTCTGCGCCAGATATTTTTAATAGTTTACTTAATAGCATTGCCATTAATTTTACTGCTTTTTGAATGATGCCCAAATAGAATAAAACAGAGGTTAATGCTGAAAAGAAAATAATGGTTGGCAATACTTGAAAGGCGAATATAAAACCAAACGTATCCATGTCTACAACCAAACCTTCGAATAGGAATTTACTTCCGGCACGAGTGAAATCCAAAATGCTGATAAAAACTTGTCCAACCGACTCAAATCCGCTTTGTATAAATGGAATTTTTAAAACCCCGATGGCAATTAATAATTGAAAGGCTAAACCAATTCCAACCGTTTTCCAGTTGATTGCTTTTTTGTTATTACTGAATAAAAAAGCAATAAATATTAATGAAATCATTCCTAATACACCTCTCCATAAACTGCTAAAGGAAAAGCCTTCACTAGGTTTTATTGTATTTTCTGCTTGAAGGGCCAGTGCTTCGTTAATGGAAGGTTTTGCACTAGAAAAATGATATGTGCTTTCCTTTTCATTAATGACTAGGGTAGAATCTGTTAGGGTGTTGATTCGATACCTTCTTACCGAATCGAAAGGTTTGTTGAAATAAAAAACCAATAAATTATTTTGGTGGAGATAATCTCCGGAAGCTTGAAGTGAATCTTTGCTGACCGTAAATTGGAAGATGCCTTTGTGGAGTTCTAAACCATCCGTGTTTTTATTGGCAGTAACTTGTTTCCCATTTTGGTCTTGAATGCTTTCTAGATGCCATTTTTTTTCTAGTTCTTGTGCTTGTGTACTTAAAGTTAGTCCAAAGAAAATAGCTGCAATGGCTAATAGAAATTGTTTCATTTGATGGGTTTGGGTTGGTTATCTTTTCGAAATTTCGTCACGAATTTTTGCAGCTTTCTCATAATCTTCGCTCGCTACAGCCTCACCTAATAGAGTGTGCAATTCGTCCAAGGTTTTGTTTTTGTAGATATCTTTGGGTGTGCCAGACTCTAATTCTTCAGCAATAAAGTCGTCGACTAAAACGCTATCTCCTTCGGAGCCACCTTCAGTTTTAGGATCTATTTTTAAGTAGATACCTGCTTTGTCTAAAATGTTTTTATAGGTAAAAATTGGCGCATTAAAACGAAGTGCCAAGGCAATGGCATCGCTAGTTCTGGCGTCGATAATTTCTTCAACCTTATCCCGTTCGCAAATTAAACTGGAATAAAAAACGCCATCTACCAATTTGTGGATAATAACTTGTTTAACGACGATTTCAAATCGGTCGGCAAAATTCTTAAAGAGATCATGGGTTAGAGGCCTTGGAGGTCTAATTTCTTTTTCGAGAGCAATAGCAATGGATTGCGCTTCAAAAGCACCAATAACAATAGGTAATTTCCGGTCGCCATCAATTTCGTTTAAAATAAGTGCATAGGCACCATTTTGGGTTTGGCTATAGGAGATTCCTTTGATATTAAGACGAACTAAACTCATAAATTTTTAAAAAAACAAAGAACTGTTTAAATTAGGACTTTACCAACTGCTTAAAGCATATTTCATGATTTTGTTTTTGCGTTTTACAAAACCTTGGTAGCTATAGCCATAGTAATAATGCTATTTAAACAGTTCTTATTAACAATACAAGTTAAAAAAATAAATCTATTGTTGTGCTTTAAAAGCTTTTAATTTTTCGATTAATTTAGGAACGACTTCAAAAGCATCTCCCACAATTCCGTAATCGGCCGCCTTAAAGAAAGGAGCTTCAGGATCTGTATTGATAACTACTTTTACCTTACTGGCACTAACTCCTGCAAGATGTTGAATAGCTCCAGAAATTCCGATGGCAATATAAAGATTTGCCGCTACAGGTTTTCCAGTTTGTCCTACGTGTTCTCCATGTGGTCTCCAGCCTAAATCGCTCACTGGTTTAGAGCATGCAGTTGCTGCACCTAAAACTTCGGCAAGTTCTTCAATCATTCCCCAGTTTTCTGGACCTTTAAGACCACGTCCTCCAGAAACAACTATTTCGGCATCTGCAATAGTTACTTTTCCAGAAACTTTATCAACAGATTCTACTTTAACCCCTAATTCAGGAATGGCAGGTGAAAAATCTTCAGCAGTAGCACTCGCCGAATTTTCTTTAACCCCAAAAGCATTTTTAGATACGCCAACTACTTTTACCTCAGTATTGATAGCAGTCATATTAAAGGCTTTGTTTGTGAACGCTGTACGTTTTACAGTAAATGGCGAGGTGCTTGAAGGAGCCTCAACTACGTTAGAAGCATATCCTGCGTCTAATTCAATAGCTAAAAGAGGTGCTAAATATTTGCTATCTGCACTCGAGCTAACCACAATTACTTTTGTGCCTTCTTGCTTAGCAGCTTGTGCAATAGCACTTGCATAAGCACTGGCATTAAAAGTTTCTAATTGTGGGTTTTTTATTTTTAACACTTTATCTACTCCATGATTTCCAAGAATAGCGGTGTCGTCTGCATTAAAAGTAACTGCCGTAACGGTTGTTCCCATTTGGTCTGCAACTGTTTTTGCGTAGGAAGCAACTTCTAAAGCTGTTTTTTTAAAGGTTCCTTTATCGGATTCTGTATATACTAATACTGACATAATATGTTTTTTTTCCTATCCCAACCCTTTCCTAAGGAAAGAGCTACGAAACGTTAATATTTTGTTTATATCCCTTATTCCCATCCTTTGGAGGGGTTAGGGGAGGATTAAATTACTTTTGCTTCGTTGTGAAGTAAGTTTATTAATTCATCTACATTGTCTGGGTCTATTAATTTGATTGCACCTTTTGGAGCAGGCTTTTCAAATTTTACAGATGCTGTTTCAGTATTTGCATCTATGGGTTCAACCACTTTTAAAGGTTTTTGGCGAGCCATCATAATCCCTCTCATGTTTGGAATACGTAAATCACTTTCTTCAACCAAACCTTTTTGTCCACCAATAACTAGGGGCAAAGAGGTTGAAACAGTTTCTTTTCCACCGTCAATTTCTCTTACAGCTTTAGCATTTGTTCCATCAACTTCTAAGCTAATACAGTTGGTTACAAAATTGGCTTTTAATAGTCCAGCAACCATTCCTGGAACCATACCACCATTATAATCAATAGATTCACGTCCAGCAATTACTAAATCGTAACCACCATCTTGAACTACTTTTGCTAATTGTTGCGCAACTGCAAAACCATCTGTTGCAGCGGTATTTACTCTAATAGCACTGTCGGCTCCAATGGCCAAGGCCTTACGTAAGGTTGGTTCGGTTTCTGGCCCACCAACATTTACTACATCTACAGTAGCGCCTTGTTTTTCTTTAAACCACATGGCTCTAGTTAAGCCAAATTCGTCGTTTGGATTGATTACAAACTGTACGCCGTTTGTATCAAACTTGGTATCTCCTTCAGTAAAATTGATTTTTGAAGTCGTATCAGGTACATGACTAATACATACTAATATTTTCATTTTTGAATAATTTATATGTTTATATTTCTGTTTTAAATTGGTAGTATCATGTAAAATTTGGGCTAAAATTAGCTCATTAAGTACAGTCAACTAGAATGAGGTTACGAAGTTACTTATTTTATTCAAAATATTTGCTATGCACGCATAATAAATTTCAAATAAATCGAATATTTTTAGGTCTGTGTTATATCAAGTATTTAAATATTTTTCAAGGATTTATTTTTACTATTATTATATACCGGTTTTATTCTGAATAATTCCTATTTTTGTGCTCCTTTATAATAAGTATTAATTAAAAAGTTCTTTCGTTTTGAAAGACATGACATCGGAATGAGAACAATTCAATTTAGAGAAGCTATATGTGAAGCCATGAGTGAAGAAATGCGCAGAGATGAAAGCATTTACTTAATGGGTGAGGAAGTAGCTGAATATAATGGTGCTTATAAGGCATCTAAAGGAATGTTGGATGAATTTGGTCCAAAACGAGTTATCGATACTCCTATTGCCGAACTTGGTTTTTCTGGTATTGCCATTGGTTCTACCATGACTGGCAATAGACCAATTGTAGAATATATGACGTTTAACTTCTCATTGGTAGGAATTGATCAAATTATAAACAACGCCGCAAAAATTAGACAAATGTCGGGTGGGCAATTTCCTTGTCCTATTGTTTTTCGTGGGCCAACAGCTTCTGCGGGACAGTTGGCAGCAACGCACTCCCAAGCTTTTGAAAGTTGGTTTGCAAACACGCCTGGTTTAAAAGTGGTTGTTCCTTCTAATCCTTACGATGCAAAAGGGCTTTTAAAATCGGCTATTCGTGATAACGATCCAGTTATTTTTATGGAAAGTGAGCAAATGTATGGCGATAAAGGTGAAGTGCCAGAAGGCGAATACACCATTCCATTAGGAGTTGCTGAAATTAAAAGAGAAGGAAAAGACGTGACCATAGTTTCTTTTGGAAAAATCATTAAAGAAGCTTACAAAGCTGCAGATGAATTAGAGAAAGAAGGTATTTCGTGTGAAATTATCGATTTAAGAACCGTTCGACCGTTAGATAAAGAAACCATTTTAAAGTCGGTCAAAAAAACAAACAGATTAGTTGTTTTGGAAGAAGCCTGGCCATTTGGAAACGTATCTACCGAGATAACCTATATTATCCAATCTGAAGCTTTTGACTATTTAGACGCTCCAATTATAAAAATTAATACAGCAGATACGCCTGCACCTTATTCTGCAGTTTTATTTGAACATTGGTTGCCAAATAGTACCGATGTGGTAAAAGCTGTTAAAAAAGTTTTGTATAAATAAATTTTTTATACTTTAGTGTTAATTGACTTCATTGGCAATATTGTTGATGAAGTTTTTTTGTTTATTTGAAATATCTCTGATTGATCTTTAAATTAGAAAGATGTGATTAATGAGATTCCTGACTTATAGCAATGACTAATTAAAAGTAAATGAATTATAACCTACTTGTCTTATTTTTTTTCTTGAATAGTTGCTTTTTGTTTGCTCAAACAAAGGTTAGCGGTCATGTTTATGATGAAAATAATCAACCCGTAGCTTATGCCAATATTATTTTTAAAAGTTCTTCTGAAGGTACCATCACAGATGAGAATGGAGTTTTTTACCTTGAATCACCTAGCACATGGGATACTTTAATTGTTTCTTTTATTGGTTATGAAACCATAGAATATCCTTTAGATAAAAGAGTTAGCTATAACTTAAGTTTTAATTTAACCGAAGCAGCTTCGGCCTTAAATGAGGTGCTTATAGTTTCTGGAAAACAATCTAAAAAGGCTGAAGAGAATCCTGCTATTGTTATCATGAAGAAAATCTGGGAACACAAGCGAAAAAATGGACTTAGACAATTTAAGCAATACAGTTACGACAGATACGAAAAAGTAGAATTCGACATCAATACGATCGATAGTGCCCTAATGAAAAGCAATTTATTTAAAGGCATGGAATTCGTTTTTGAACATGTGGACACGTCGAAGGTAACAGGGAAAACATACTTGCCCATTTTTGTGAATGAAGAAGTTGCCAAAGTATATGGGGATAATATTCTTAAAAAAGAAAAAGTTGAATTAAAGGGGAATAAAAACTCTGGTTTTAGTAGCAATCAGGCCATAATAGATTTTATAAAAGACCTGTATTCTGAATACGATATTTATAATAATTACTTAAAATTCTTCGATAAAAGTTTTGTAAGTCCTATTTCCACAACCGGTATTAACACCTATAATTACGTTTTGTCAGACAGCGCTTATATTGATAACAAATGGTGTTACAACATTATTTATTATCCAAGACGTAAAAACGAACTTACCTTTAAAGGCGATTTTTGGGTGGCAGATACCACCTTTGCCATTAAGGATATTAATATGCAAGCTTCAAAAAGTGCCAATATAAATTGGGTAAAGGAAATTTATATCGAACAGGAATTTGAAGTTTTAAACGATTCGGTATTTTTGGTGAAACGCGATTATTTTTTGTCTGATTTTACCTTTAATAAAAGAGAGAAATCGCGTGGTATTTATGGTAAGCGTACCACTCTTTATGATAATTATGTCTTTAATCAAGTTAAGGAAGACGAGTTCTATAAAAAGGAGGTTTTCGATTATAACAAAGAATATTACAATAGAGATGATGCCTTTTGGGACGCGAACAGAATGGAAGCTTTGTCCAAAGATGAAAAAGGGGTTTATAAAATGTTGGATACCTTAAAGACGGTTGGAAAATTTAAAAGACTTTATAATGTTGGAAGTATTTTGGCTTCAGGATTTGTTGAAATTGAAAAATGGAATTTAGATATTGGCCCTATTTCTTCAACTTTTGGATATAACGATGTAGAAGGTTTAAGGCTAAGAGCAGGAGCAAGAACCTATTTTGGTCAAAATGATTTATGGAGAGCCCAAGGATTTTTAGCTTATGGATTTAAGGATGATAAGTTTAAATATGGACTTTCGGGAAAATGGTTGATCAATAAAGAAAATAGATTTATTATCTCGGCAGGACATAGAAGAGATATTGAGCAAATTGGAGCCAATTTAACCAGTTCGACAGATGTTTTAGGAAGAAGTTTAGCTTCCAATGACATATTTTCTGTGGCTGCAAACGATAAACTTACAAATATTAATTTAGGAGCTTTGGCCTTTGAAATGGAGCCATGGCAAAATTTAGTTTTTAGAGTAGGGGGTAGTTTTAGAACACTGTCTTCCGCTTCGCCTACATTTAGTTTAGATTATATCGATCCAGAATCACCAACTGGTATTTCTTCGGAGATAAAACAGTTTGAAAGTACCTTTAGTGTAAATTACTACCCGCAAAGAAAAATGACTGGTTATGGTGTTGAAAGATTGAATGCCAACGATAATTTTGCGTCTTTATTCATGGAATATAGTGTGGGATCCAAAGGCGTATTTGATAGCGACTTCGATTACAAAAAAGTGCAGTTTTCCTATATTCAACCATGGCAAATAGGTGGCTTGGGGCAACTTAGGTCAACGGTCGAAGTAGGTAAGACTTTTGGCGAAGTGCCTCTTGGTTTATTAAGTATTGTTCCTGGAAATCAGTCGTACTTTACGTTTTACAGGTCATTTTCGCAATTGGATTATTACGAGTTTGTAACAGATACCTATGTCGCATTATTTTTAGAACATAACTTCAATGGTCGCTTTTTCTCAAGAATTCCTTTTTTAAGAAAATTGAATTGGCGTGAAATTGTTGGAGTTCGTGCGGTCTGGGGAGACTTATCCAATGCTAATATTGCCTTAAGCAGTCCTTCAAACATTCCGTTAATTGCTCCAAACAATGAAATTTACTACGAGTATAGCGTAGGGGTTGGAAATATATTTAAGATTATGAGATTAGATTTCAACTTTAGGGGTAATTACTTAGATAACCCAGGAGCTAGAGATTTTGGAGTGTCTATTAATTTTGGATTTAGGTTTTAATCCTAATTAAACAAAGGGATTACATTCATTTTACAACTCCACCTTTTATAACAAAACTATTTTTAGTTGCCCAAAACCAAAGACTTATGTATCTTTGCAGCCTTTAAAAATGCAGCTTGTACATTTAATACAACTGCTTTATTGAAGCAATAATTTAGATATAACATAAGATATAAAAATATGAGTCCAAAAGGAAAAAAAACCTTCGATGTACTAATTGAAATACCAAAGGGAAGTAGAAATAAATACGAATATGATTTCGAATTAAAAAAAATCCGATTCGATAGAATGTTGTTTTCATCCATGATGTATCCTGCAGATTACGGTTTTATTCCTGAAACTTTAGCTTTAGATAAAGATCCTTTGGATGTTTTGGTGTTAGGAGGCGAACCTACGTTTCCAATGTGTGTGGTTGAGGTTAGGCCAATTGGAGTTTTCCACATGGCAGACGAAAAAGGCCCAGACGAAAAAGTTATTTGTGTACCTGTTTCCGATCCTATTTGGAATAAGCTAAACGATTTGTCGGATATGAACCCGCACCAAATTAAAGAAATTGAACACTTTTTTCAAGTATATAAGGATTTAGAAAAGAAAAAAGTAGATGTAGGAGGTTGGGGAAATGCCCAAGAAGCCTACGAAATTGTTAATAAATGTGTGGATCGATATGAAAGTAGCGACCATAAAACAAATGGCGACTTCACCATTTAAGATCAAGCTTTTCTTAAAAACAAACCCTTTACATATTAGATGTATGAGGGTTTTTTAATGTTAACGTATTTTATTACATTTGCGCTGCTAAAAACTAATCAATATAAAATAACAATATGGAATCAATGATGATTTATATGCCAATTGCAATGGCACTCTTAGGACTGATTTATATGGTCGTGAAAAAATCTTGGGTTATGAAACAAGATGCTGGAGACGGCAAAATGAAAGAAATTTCAGATCATATTTACGAAGGTGCTTTGGCATTTTTAACAGCAGAATACAAACTTTTGGCCATTTTTGTGGTTATAGTAAGTGTGGCTTTAACAGCCGTTTCTTTTATAGTACCAACAACACATTGGTTAATAGCTGTAGCCTTTGTTTTTGGAGCCATCTTTTCAGCCTACGCTGGAAATATTGGAATGAAGATAGCTACTAAAACAAACGTTAGAACAACGCAAGCTGCTAAAACAAGTTTGCCAAATGCACTTAAAGTCTCTTTTGGAGGTGGAACTGTTATGGGATTAGGAGTTGCAGGCTTAGCTGTATTAGGTTTAACTTTATTTTTCATCATATTTTTCTGGGTATTTATGGATAGCGCATGGACAAACAATATGGATATGACCATTGTTCTTGAAACGTTGGCTGGTTTCTCTCTAGGCGCAGAATCTATTGCTTTATTTGCTCGTGTAGGTGGAGGTATTTATACCAAAGCAGCCGATGTAGGTGCAGATTTAGTAGGTAAGGTTGAAGCTGGAATTCCAGAAGACGACCCAAGAAACCCTGCAACTATTGCTGATAACGTTGGAGATAACGTTGGAGATGTTGCTGGAATGGGAGCCGATTTATTTGGTTCGTATGTAGCTACAGTATTAGCTGCAATGGTTCTTGGAAACTATGTAATAAAAGACATGGGTGGAGATATTACAAGTTATGGATTTGGAGGTATAGGTCCCATCTTATTACCAATGGCCATTGCTGGAGTAGGGATTATTATTTCTGTAATTGGTACCATGTTAGTAAAAATAAAAAACAACGACGCTAAGGAAAGTGAAGTTATGGGCGCTTTAAACGTTGGTAACTGGGCTTCTATAGGTTTGGTTGCTCTTTCTTGTTATGGTTTAGTAATTTGGATGCTACCTGAAACTATGCAAATGAATTTCTTCGGCGAAGGCTTACAGGAAATTTCCTCAATGCGTGTGTTCTACGCTACTTTAGTAGGGTTGGTTGTAGGAGCTGGAATTTCTTCGGTAACCGAATATTATACAGGTTTAGGTAAAAAACCTATCTTAAAAATTGTACAACAATCAAGCACAGGTGCTGGAACCAATATTATTGCAGGTTTAGCTACAGGAATGATTTCTACCTTTCCTTCAATATTATTATTTGCTGCTGCTATTTGGACATCTTATGCTTTTGCAGGATTCTACGGTGTGGCTCTAGCGGCTTCTGCCATGATGGCCACGACAGCTATGCAATTGGCTATTGATGCTTTCGGACCTATTTCTGATAATGCTGGTGGGATTGCTGAAATGAGTGAACAAGATCCTATTGTAAGAGAACGTACGGATATATTAGATGCGGTTGGAAATACAACTGCAGCAACTGGAAAAGGTTTTGCTATTGCTTCAGCTGCGTTAACATCATTAGCTTTATTTGCTGCTTATGTTACGTTTACAGGAATCGATGGTATTAACATCTTTAAAGCTCCAGTTTTAGCCATGTTATTTGTGGGTGGAATGGTGCCAGTGGTTTTTTCAGCTTTAGCAATGAATGCCGTAGGAAAAGCAGCCATGCAAATGGTTGAGGAAGTACGTCGTCAATTTAGAGAGATTCCAGGGATTATGGAAGGAACAGGGAAGCCAGAATACGACAAATGTGTGGCTATTTCAACCGAAGCTTCTTTAAGAGAAATGATGCTTCCAGGATTATTAACTATCGGTTTTCCCTTAGTAATTGCTTTTGTTCCAATGATTTTTGGAATGGATAACTTGGCTATTGCCGAAATGTTAGGTGGTTATATGGCTGGAGTAACTGTTTCTGGAGTACTTTGGGCAATCTTCCAAAACAATGCTGGTGGCGCTTGGGATAATGCTAAAAAATCGTTCGAGGCTGGTGTGCTTATTAATGGTGAAATGACCTACAAAGGTTCTGAAGCTCATAAAGCCGCAGTAACTGGAGATACAGTTGGAGATCCATTTAAAGATACGTCTGGACCATCCATGAATATTTTAATTAAATTAACTTGTTTAATTGGACTTGTAATTGCTCCAATTTTAGGAGGTCATGCTATAACTAGCGAAACCACTTTAACAAAGACTACAATATCAAATGGACAAGAAATTAAAAAGGTGTTTGCTGAAATTGTAGTTGAAGAAGACGGACATACAAAAGCTGTAGTTAGTATCTCAACTGTAATAAATGATGAAGTTACTGTAGAAGAGCGTGTAATTACAGGTTCGTTTGAAGAAGTAAAAGCAAAGGTTGATGAACTGAAAAAAGGAGCTTCTTCTATTAAGATAAAATCAAATAGAGCAGAACTTGAAGAAGAGTTTTCTGAAGTGATAGTGAAATAAAACACACAAGTATCTATAAAAAAACCACGCATCAAGCGTGGTTTTTTTATGGTATCAAGTGGCGGTTAAAACAAACCATGAATCTCAGCGTCAATTCTATTTATAATGCTTCCTAAATCTTCTGGATTAGCAACAAAATCTAAATTGTCTACATCAATAATTAAAAGATTTCCTTTGTCGTAACCATGTATCCATGCTTCGTAACGCTCATTCAATCTACTTAAATAATCAATGCTAATAGAGTTTTCGTATTCACGACCTCTTTTATGGATTTGAGACACTAAATTAGAAATAGAACTTCGTAAATAGATCAATAAATCTGGACCTTGAACAAAAGATTCCATTAAATCGAATAAGGAACGGTAATTTTCAAAATCGCGATTGGTCATTAAACCCATGGCATGAAGATTGGGTGCAAAAATATGCGCATCTTCATAAATGGTTCTATCTTGAATAATATCCTTACCACTTTCACGTATTTGAGATACTTGTCGAAATCTACTATTCAAAAAGTACACTTGTAAATTAAAACTCCAACGTTCCATTTGGTTGTAAAAATCATCTAGGTACGGGTTGTCCACAACATCTTCTAATTGCGATTCCCAATTGTAATGTTTAGCAAGCAATTTTGTTAGGGTGGTTTTACCAGCACCAATGTTTCCGGCTATAGCAACGTGCATAATTATTTATTGTTTAGTTGGAATTTATGTAAAAATTTAGAATCGTAAATATACAAGGTTTCGTTGGTTACTAAAAACTGTTTTGTCAACAATTCAGGGGTTTCAATTAATTGATAAGCTTTCTCCAATTCGTTAAAATATGAAAGCCTGTTATTTTTTATCAGAAAAATTTTATCATTGCTTTCAACTAGAGATGTGTAACCTATATTTTCCATTTTATACACCAAGCTTCCAAAGTAGTTGTACTTATAAAGAAATTTTTCAGTAAGTAACCAAGCATAATTATAATTGCTTTTTAAATCCAAAACCTTAGATTGTGTAGGTAGAGTTGTGGCTCTGTTTTTATTCGATTTATAATCAAAAAGTTCTAATTGCTGGATGTCTTCATTAAAAACCCATAAGGCATTATCGTTTGCTGTGGAGACAAAAGACACGTTTTTGTAATATTCCAATGTGCTGAAATCTACTTTAAGAATTTCGGCAAACCGATTGTCTAAAATGAAAGCTGTATTAAAATCTTCGTAAAAAATTGTTACTTTTAAAGGGTTAAAGCTATTTGCCGAAGTAATCTTTCCAAATTGCACATTGCTGTATGAGTATTTTCCGTCTTCATCTAGTTTGTAAAGCGTATTTTTCTTAATAAAATAGATCGTTCCAAAATTGTCAATACCTATAACCGTATCAGCTTCAAAAGGACTCTTGGAGACAAAAGTGGTTTCTATAGGTTCTTGTCCAAAAGAGGAAAAAGAAATGAGAAATAGAATATAAAAAAATGTTTTCATTGTGAATTGAAATGTACGAAATTCCATTTAGTTTTAAGATTAAATTCGATATACAGATACAATTAAAATATTTGGTTCGATATGGTGTATGAAACTAGATTTCATTTAAATTTTAATATGTGAAAGTCCTCTTAAAATCAAATGAGGTTCAGTTAAAAAATTGTATTTTGTTTTCTTCAAAAAATTAACTTTTAAAAACTTATTATGAGAACAACAAGTCATTTATTATTGATCTTTTTTTTGTCGCTCTTTACATTTCATTTACAGGCGCAAGAAACAGATACCGTTGTAAAAAACATTATTGAGGAAGCCACAAACAATTCGCAATTAGAAATTTTGGGCCATGAACTAATGGATGTTATTGGACCAAGATTGGTTGGAACACCTCAAATGCAACAAGCAAATGATTGGGCTGTTGCAAAATACTCGAAATGGGGCATCTCTGCCAGAAATGAAAAATGGGGAGAGTGGAAAGCTTGGGAAAGAGGTATCTCGCATATTGATATGTTAGAGCCAAGAGTACATAGCTTAGCTGGGATGCAATTGGCTTGGAGTCCTAGTACAAAATCTAAAGGCGTTACTGCAGAAGTGGTTATTATTCCTACAGTAAAGGATTCTTTAGAATTTGCGAAATGGATGACAACAATTAAAGGCAAATTAGTTATGACTTCTATCTATCAGCCAACAGGACGACCAGATTATAATTGGGAGGAGTTTGCCACAGAGGAATCTTTCGAAAAAATGAAAAAAGACAGAGATTCTTTAACAAAAGAATGGTATGCCAATATAAAACGAACAGGATATGGTTTTAGAGAAATTGATAAAGCTTTAGAAGATGCCGGAGCTGCAGGAATCATCTCTTCGTATTGGTCGAAAGCATTTGGTTCAAATAAAATTTTTGCTGCAAGAACGAAAAAAATCCCAACGGTAGATATTGAATTAGAAGATTATACCATGCTGTACAGATTGGTGGAATATGGAAATAAACCAGTAGTTAGAATTATTGCAGAATCTAAGGATTTAGGGGTTGCACCAACTTTAAATACCATTGCTGAAATAAAAGGAACAGAGAAACCAGAGGAATACGTGATACTTTCAGCACATTTCGATTCTTGGGATGGCGGAACAGGAGCAACAGATAATGGTACTGGAACTTTAGTCATGATGGAGGCCATGCGAATTCTTAAAAAAGTATATCCAAATCCAAAACGCACCATTTTAGTTGGTCATTGGGGAAGTGAAGAACAAGGTTTAAATGGTTCAAGGGCTTTTGTTGAAGATCACCCAGAAATTATAAACAATATCCAAGCTGTATTTAATCAGGATAACGGGACTGGTCGTGTTGTAGACCTTTCAGGAGCCGGATTCCTGCATTCTTACGACTTTATATCTAGATGGTTGGCACCAGTTCCAAAAGACATTAGCAAGCACATTAAAACGGAATTCCCAGGGTCTCCAAGTGGGGGTGGATCGGATAATGCTTCGTTTCTAGCAGCAGGAGCTCCAGCTTTTAACTTAAGCTCATTAAATTGGTCTTATTGGAACTATACTTGGCATACTAACAGAGATACTTACGATAAAATTGTTTTTGACGATGTAAGAAGCAATGCCATACTAACAGCTATTTTAGTGTACATGGCTTGCGAAGATCCAAATAGAACTTCTACAGAGCAAATTGTTTTACCAATAGATGCTAAAACAGGAGAACCACGTACTTGGCCAAAGCCACGTTCGCCAGAAAGAAAAGGTGGATTAAACTAAGTAAGGGTTGCTTTTTTGTAAATACAGTTTAAAACGAAGCTGTTTTTATATAAAAAACATCATTTAAAACTCATAATGACATGACTAAACATGTCATTATGAGTTTTTTAAATTTTAAGACTAAATTTTTCCTCATTTTATTTACAAAAGATTAAAAACTATAATATATTTGCACTCGGTTTTGGGGAGATACTCAAGCGGCCAACGAGGGCAGACTGTAAATCTGCTGACTACGTCTTCGCAGGTTCGAATCCTGCTCTCCCCACTTTAATTCAAAAAATCCACACGGACGTGTGGATTTTTTATTTTATAAAATATGCGTCAGTTTACTCAAAATCATATTTTATGAAATAGAAAATAAACTTTAGGGCAGTTTGATTTTTCATTTTCACGAAGTGTGGAAAAGGTTCAACACAGTTCATCCAGATCAGGTTGAAGGATTGTTGGAATGTTGGTGTGGGGACAAGTCGCGATTTGTCCGTACGTGACTTGTCCGTACGCGATTGTCCATACGGTATAAGATTTGCTCAATTAATTTAAGTATATTTTCCAAAATTAAATTCTTTCAAACAAAAAGCCCCAAAACATAAGTTTCGAGGCTTCTTTAAATTATTTTCTAAACGATTTAGCTTATACTCCAAAAGCGGCTTTCACCTTATCTACATAGTCTAGTTTCTCCCATGTGAATAATTCGACTTCTACTTTTTTCATTCTTCCGTTAATTTGCTCAAACGTTTTGGTAACCTTTTCGTTTTTTCTTCCCATATGGCCATAAGCAGCTGTTTCGCTATACATAGGCTGACGTAAATTTAAACGCTTTTCAATGGCAGCTGGGCGCATATCGAAAATTTCAGTTACTTTTTCAGCTATCTCACCATCTGTCATATTAAATTCACAGGTACCAAACGTATCAATATAAATGGAAGTTGGTTCTGCCACACCAATGGCATAGCTTACTTGAACTAGAACTTCATTGCATACTCCTGCAGCAACCAAGTTTTTTGCAATATGTCTGGTAGCATAAGCAGCACTTCTATCTACTTTACTCGGATCCTTTCCAGAAAAAGCACCTCCACCATGAGCACCTTTTCCGCCATACGTGTCTACAATAATTTTTCTTCCTGTTAGTCCCGTATCTCCATGAGGTCCACCAATAACAAATTTTCCAGTAGGGTTGATGTGATACTTAATATTGTCTGTAAACAGTACTTGAATGTTTTCTGGGAGAGAAGCTATCACTCTTGGAATTAAAATATCCACAATGTCTTTTCTAATTTTAGATAACATAGCCTCGTCCGCTACGGTCACATCTTTTTTAGAATTCGATTTTGGTTTCACAAAATCGTCATGTTGTGTAGAAATTACAATAGCTTCAATACGTTGAGGCACATTATCATCGCTGTACTCTATGGTTACCTGACTTTTGGAATCTGGTCTTAAATAGGTGATGTCTTTATTTTCTCTACGTAATTTGGCTAGTTCAAACATCATTCTATGTGCAAGATCTAAGGCCAAAGGCATATAGTTTTCAGTTTCATTTGTGGCGTAACCAAACATCATTCCTTGGTCTCCTGCGCCTTGTTCTTCTTTGTTGGCTCTATCTACCCCACGATTGATATCTTCAGATTGTTCGTGAATGGCAGAAAAAACACCACAAGAATTCCCATCAAACATATAGGCACTTTTTGTGTATCCAATTCTGTTAATGGTATCTCTGGCAATTTTCTGTACATCTAAATAGGTGTTCGATTTTACTTCCCCAGCCAATACAACCTGACCTGTTGTAACTAAGGTTTCGCAAGCTACTTTTGCATCTTTGTCGAACGCTAAAAAATGATCAATTAGAGCATCGCTAATTTGGTCTGCTATTTTATCTGGATGTCCTTCTGAAACACTTTCAGAAGTAAATAAATAAGGCATAATTACTTGTTTTTTAAACGGTTAAATACGAAATCTTAATGCGATTGCAAGTTGCTAGAGGAGTAGAGATTTACTGCTTTAGCATTTTTTTAAAGAGGTTGCAATCAGACAAATTTTTCCTCTTGATATTGAATTGCAAATGTAGAAAAATTAAATCGATTGTATATTATTTTTAATTTTTTTAGCAAATAATTTGGTTTATAACATTTTCTAACGCAATATTTGCACTCACAAAGTTCAAAAACTTACTGAAATGTTATCAAGAAAGGTGGAGGGATTAGACCCGCTGAAGCCTTAGCAACCCTTAGTTCTATACTATGAAGGTGCTAAATTCTACTTAATTTTCGATTCATTTATCGAAATATTGGATAGATAACTCAAACGAAATTACTCATCTGTGATTTCAATTTTCTTTTTAA
>NZ_DATGNO010000055.1:0-5072 GCF_035306705.1 Xanthomarina sp. | reverse complement strand
ATTGTACTTTGCAGTACCCGGATTAATTGTCACTTACATCATACGGAGATTTATTCTGCCGGTCATTCCCGATGTTATATTTGAAAACAGCTTAATTTTAATTTCAAAAGGAAATGTAATTATGCTTGTTTTTTCATTACTATACTTACAGCTGCAATCAAAACCTTAAAAAGTAAAGAGATTGAAACAAAGCTCTTTGTATCACGTAATTATATCAAAAACATTTTGCAAGGAGCCGGAATTGGTTTAGTTACGGGATTTGTAGGGGCTGGTGGCGGTTTTTTAATTGTGCCTGCTCTCATTTTCACAACAGGAATCCAACTGACAAACGCAATAGCAACGTCGTTATTTGTAATATCTATCACAACGACTTTGGGTTTTTTAGGCGATTTTAATTCGTCTGTTGAAATAAACTGGAAACTTTTGTTTTTTGCACAGTTTGCTCTGCCTTAGGAGTTATTACTGCCAACTCCATAAAGGATAAGTTGAGCAATAAAGGTTTGAAATTCTTTTTCGGATATTTTATTCTGGCATTAGGTATTCTTGTGTTTATTATCGAAATAAACAAATTAGAAATTAAAATCTAATGAAGTATCGATTTGTTGTTTGACAGCTCTTTCAATAGCTTGGGAAATTGAAGGAAATTTATAATGAGAAGCACAAACCGTTGTTTTGATAGCAATGAGTATGTGGTG
The DNA here is from genome assembly GCF_035306705.1 of Xanthomarina sp. Classification (GTDB taxonomy): domain Bacteria; phylum Bacteroidota; class Bacteroidia; order Flavobacteriales; family Flavobacteriaceae; genus Xanthomarina. The sequence continues at coordinate 4,377 of NZ_DATGNO010000055.1, read as the reverse complement.
TGTTTCTCCCTCTTAAAATTACTTTCAAAAAGAAAAAAACAGAAAAAAAAGAAAGCCGTTCAATCAAGACGGACAAGAAGAAAAGCCAAAAGGAAACGGAATAAGTCCCGAAGGGTGGCAGGGCTACAAAGCAACTCGGCGAAGCCTCCTTATTTGCCCTGCCATTATGCCGTAAGCTTTTGGTTGGGCGGTGCGTTGGGATGTCCGTCTTACCTTTGCGGTGTTTTTGTTTATTTTTTAGATAATTTCTTTCAGCAACTGAAACTTGGAAAGGGTGCAAAAAATATAGGTTGGGAGAAGTAGGGACTTTTTTTGCACTGTTTCTCAATTCCAATCAAAACTCTTTAATCATCAAGAGAGCAGAGAGGGAAGATTAAAGGGGTTTGAATAATATGTTTAATTGTAATATAATCTTCCATGAATCAGAATAATAAAGAAAATTAATTCACTTTAAAAACATACTTTGATGCTTAGAAATTAAAATTTCTTTGTTTAATTTACTTCTGCATATAAACTATTCGTTTAAGCACAGACACAATTTTTTTTGTAACAAATCGATACAAAATGTAATGTGATACTGATTATCAGCTAATTAACTATTAATAGATACAAATAAGCAACAAAAAGTGTTGAATTATAGCTAATTAAGGACTAAAGATAGGAAAATTGAGAGGTGTAAATATAAAAATATCGCCCCCAAATGAGGACGGTTTTTCAAGAAAACGTCAATCGCTATTAAGCAACTGTTACAGAACCTAAATAAGAGCTATTCGCTACTTTAGAGCCATCTTCTGAGATAAACGCTAAGAATACCTCTACATCTTCACCTGTGTATTCAGAAGGCACGGAAATACTTTCTGTTCCTGCTGACCTTGCTGGTCCAGCTGTGGTAAATACACTTTCACCTCTTGTAGCATTGAAAAGCAAGATTAATGCTTTATCAGTAGCCATTGCACTTCCACTTCCAGAGTTATCTGTCCAGGTTACATCTACTGTTGCAGCACTTGGAGAAGTAGCCGCTCCACCAACTGCACCTGTAAGATTTCCACGAGTAACTAAAGCGTTAGCATAATCAATGGTATAGTTAGGGTAAGCCCCTGTAATTCCATTGTTCAAGTTATAAGACATTGCAGCATTAAACTGTGTCATCTTATTCGCATACAATTTGAAACCAACACGCAAGAAGTCTGTCATTGGTTGCAGGAAGCGAAGTACTGTTGAAAACTTTGAGCGTTGGTCAACTTGTCCTTCGGTTCTTGGGTTCGCTACACTGGAAGGTTTAATTCTTAGGTAATCAATGCCACCGCTTTACCTGCGTTTGGATGTGCGTGGGGAAAAGCAAGTGCAGGACTGAATGGATTGTAGTGCAACGGAAAGGAATGAAGGACTCCTCTTGCTGTGCGTTGCTGGAAGTGGGTGATTGTAGAGAGTGAGGCACGAACGAACGAAAAGAACCGACTGGAAGCAAATGGCTGTGCGGTGGGTTTTTTTCCTTAAATTGGAATCATCTAATTCCGCTATAGAAGGAATAAGGTTAGCTTTAGTGGTGAGGAAATTAGGGTCAGTATATTAAGCACAATAATACAATATGATTTGTGATGTCAAAACCAAACTGGAAGTTCAACCAATGGTTCAATAATTAATGATAATGCAATTAATGGTTCATAAGAAAAAGCAGAAACGGCAATGGCTAATGAAATAGGTGAATTTCTTGCCGTAGTAGTTAATGTCAGGCTTACCCTGTCTGAATAGCTAAACGTTAAGGATTTGCCTGAGGATTTGACCAATAATAAATATCACAATGAAAAATATCAGTAGAGGAATGAGCAATTTATAAATGACATCTGGGTTGTCTATTAAGTTTTTGAAGCGAACATAGCAACAACCGCTAGAGCAAGGAACATTTTTTTCGTTCGAGAAAAACAATCTTTTTGAAGCCAAGATAAGTATGCGGATGTTATAAATCCTTCCGTTGTATTCTCACAGCATTCAATATAGCCAAAAGAGCTACACCCACATCTGCGATAACGGCTTCCCATAAAGTAGCAACACCGCCTGCACCTAATGCAAGTACTATAATTTTGACTGTCATAGCGAGAATGATATTTTGCCAGACAATGTTTTTGGTGATTTTACCCGCCTTTATTGCTGCAACGATCTTTGACGGCTGGTCGTTTTGAATAACTACATCTGCTGTTTCGATGGTGGCATCACTACCGAGACCGCCCATTGCAATACCAACATCGGCGAGGGCAATAACCGGAGCATCGTTAACACCATCGCCTACAAAGGCCAATTTTACTCCTTCTTTTTTAAGAGCCTCCACTTTCTCCACTTTTTCATCCGGAAGCAGTCCACCATAAGCTTCATCAATTCCCAAAACTTTTGCCACCTGATCTACCACTGTTTGTTTATCACCAGATAACATTACGGTTTTTATGTTTAGACGGTGCATTTCCTTGATGGCCTGATATGCATCTTCCTTTATTTCATCGGCAATAGTGATATAACCGGCGTACTTATTATCAATGGACAATACCACTATGGTATCTACAATCTGTTCGACTTCGGCAGGATAAGCTATGTCATATTTCTTTAAAAGTTTAAGGTTTCCAGCCAATACTTCCTTATTACCAACGATGCCTTTCAAGCCGTGTCCTGCTATTTCTTCAATGTTTGAAGTTTGTAGGCCTTGGTGTTTATTATCGGCATAATCCGTTACAGCTATGGCTATGGGATGGGTCGAGTTCTTTTCCAAAGCTGCTGCTACTTTGATCAGTTCTTCTTTTTCAATTCCTTCGGATACTACTTGCTGAACTTTAAAGACCCCTTTGGTCAAGGTGCCTGTTTTGTCCATCACCACTGTTTTTACTTGGGTCATAACATCCAAATAGTTTCCGCCTTTGAACAGGATTCCATTTCGGGAAGCAAGGCCGATACCTCCAAAGTAGCCCAGAGGTATGGAAACAACCAATGCACAGGGACAACTGATCACCAAGAATACCAATGCACGATAAAACCATTCCCGAAACACATAATCATCCACAAAAAATATTGGGGTTACACAAAGTGCCAGTGCAAGGAAAAATACGATTGGGGTATATACTTTGGCAAAACGGGATATGAAGAGTTGGGTCTGTGATTTACGTGCGGTGGCATCCTGTACCATTTCCAAGATCTTGCTGAGTTTACTATCCCTAAACAGGGCGGTTACCTTTACTTCTGCAAGTGTGTTTTGATTGATCATCCCGGCCAGTACCTGTTCACCTTTATATTTGGTATCTGGTTTGCTCTCCCCTGTTAATGCCGCAGTGTTGAAAGAGGCTTTTTCAGAAATGAGATCACCATCCAAGGCAACCTTTTCACCAGGTTTCACTTGTATCTTTTCTCCTATTTCTACTTCTGAAGGATGTATAACCTGTGATTTTCCGTTTCTTAGAACGATAACTTCATCAGGCCTTATATCAAGCAAGGCTTTAATGCTTCTTTTGGCGCGCTTAACTGCCGAGTCCTGAAACCATTCGCCTATTTGGTAAAATACCATTACGGCAACACCTTCTTCATATTCTCCAATGATGAATGCGCCGATTGTTGCCACACTCATCAATACAAATTCATTGAAGAAATCGCCTCTTTTTGACTTTCGCCAAGCGAGATCTAAAACTTTTCTTCCGGCGAGAAGATAAGCAATGAGGTTAATTGCCAATAAAGGTATAGTGGGTATGTCGAGGTTAAACCCATATTCCAATGTTAACAGTATAACCAAAATCAGCAAGGCAAGCAGAAGGTCCCAGTGGGTTTTCCAGCCTGTTTTTTCTTTATTAACTTTTGGGCTTAAGGGCCGGGATGTAGCTGCTTTCATTTTATTAAAATTTTCTTTAAAGATACTTTAAAAGGTTATGCACAGGAATTGCATTTGCATCAGCATTCATCTTTTCTTGTTAACTGGATAGGAGGACAGGGCAAAGAACCATAAGAACAATACACACAACAATCACCTTCTTTTGGTTTTAGAACAGTTTTACACTTCTCACATTCATAAAAGAATTGACAGGAATTTGTTGGCATATCTTCTACTTTTTTGTGTCCGCAGTTTGGACAGGTAATTTCTGATTTTAATATAGCTTCCATTGATTTTTATTTTTTCTTGTTACCTTGTAATTTGTTGCATTAATTGCTTCCTCAATTTTCACCTTCATTCGTTTTAGTATCGTCAAACTCAATGATCGCGTTACCATTTTCGTAAGGATTTAGGTTATCCAGTTCGGTTTTAAAATCTTCAAACATCCAGTCCATAACATTAGATTAATGGTTAAAAAGCTCCTTTTCTTTTTCAGGGTCTATTTCATCTTTTGACTTTTTGTCCAAAAAATAATC
>NZ_DATGNO010000054.1:0-25323 GCF_035306705.1 Xanthomarina sp. | reverse complement strand
AAACTTATTGCTGTGGAGGCTGCAGGAAAAGGCATTCATTCTGGGGAAAGTGCTGCTACTTCGGCACTAGGAAAAGTGGGTATTATCCATGGTAGCAAAACGCTTTTGATGCAAACAAATGATGGACAGATTACCGAGCCCTACTCCATTTCGGCAGGTTTGGACTATCCAGGTGTTGGCCCCATGCATGCTCATTTATATAAAACTGGACGTGCGCAATTTATTTCCATAACAGATGATGAAGCCATGACTGCAGGTTTAGATTTATGTCAACTAGAAGGCATTATTCCTGCTATAGAAAGCGCTCATGCTTTAGCTGTTTTCTATAAACAATCTTTTAAACCCAACGACATTATAGTTGTAAGTTTATCTGGACGTGGCGATAAGGATTTAGAAACTTATATGAATTATTTTAAACTGTAATCGTGAATAGAATCCATCAAAAATTACAAGAAGACAAGCTGTCCAAAAGTACAACTCAAAAACTACTTTCCATATATTTTACAGCAGGATATCCAAGTCTTAACGATACAAAAACAATTATCGAAGACCTTGAAAAAAGTGGCGTGGATATGATTGAAATCGGCCTGCCTTTTAGCGATCCACTGGCCGATGGCCCAACCATTCAAGCAAGTTCTGCACAAGCCATAAAAAATGGCATGACAACCAAAATACTTTTCAATCAATTAAAAGACATTAGAAAGTCGGTAGAAATCCCATTACTTATTATGGGCTATTTTAATCCCATCCTTCAATTTGGCGTGGAAGCTTTCTGCCAAAAATGCCAAGAAGTTGGAATCGACGGCCTTATAATTCCAGATTTACCTGTAGATGTATATCATGAAGAGTATCAAGCCATTTTTGAAAAATACAATATTATTAATGTATTTTTAATAACACCTCAAACCAGTGAAAAACGCATAAGATATATCGATTCCATTTCCAATGGATTTATTTATATGGTTAGTAGCGCTAGCGTTACTGGAAGTCAATCAGGTTTTGGAGAAGCACAAACTCAATACTTTAAACGTATTGCAAAAATGAATCTTAAAAACCCTCAACTAGTTGGTTTTGGGATTTCTGATCATAACACTTTTAAACAAGCAACCCAAATTACAAAAGGCGCTATTATTGGAAGTGCATTTATTAAACACCTGACAGAATTTGGCACAAAAAACCTTATTAGCTTTATAAACCGAATAAAAGAGTAGCTAAAACAATCACATTTTTAATATCTTTAAAAACTCAAATTAACCAATAAAATAAAACATAAATGAAAAACATCACATCACTTCTATTGTTGGTTCTTATTTTTTGTGCTTCCTGTAAAGAAAAAAACAATGATGAAAACACCACTAACCTAAGTCAAGCTACTGTTTATTATGGTGGAGATATTTTAACCATGGAAGGCGAAAGTCCAGAATATGCGGAAGCTTTAGTAGTTCGCGATGGGAAAATTGAATTCGTTGGAGATTCTAAGCAAGCCATGGAAATTGCTGGAGCAGGACACATAATGACAGATTTAAAAGGCAAAACCCTTATACCTGGACTTATAGATGGACATGCCCACTTTTCTATGTTTTCAACACAAGCAATCGGAGCTCAAATTCTACCTCCTCCAGATGCAGAAGCAAAGGATATTCCTACACTTATAAATACTTTAAAGGCTTGGAATACGCCAGAAAACAGAAACCTTACAGGTTGGATTTTCGGAATGGGGTTTGACGATTCGGTTCTAACTGAAAAACGATTTCCTACCAAACACGATTTAGACCAAGTCTCTACAGAATTCCCAATTATGATTGTTCATATTTCAGGACATTTTGCGGTTGTTAATTCAAAAGGTTTAGACATGCTTAATATCACATCAACAACTAAAGATCCTGAAGGAGGCTTAATAAGACGTGAAAAAAACAACGAACCCAATGGCGTTTTGGAAGAGTTAGCAGCAATTCCTTATATGATGAAAGCATTAATGCCCACAACTAAAGAAGCTGCCGATAAGTTTTTTGATGCTGGACAAGATATGGCTCTATCCTACGGTTATACAACAGCTCAAGATGGGCGAACCATGATAAATCACGAAGACCTTGTTTCTAAAGCCAATGCAAATAAGTTTAAAATAGATGTGGTAAGCTATATAGATTATATGTATGTGGATGAATTTATGGGTTCCAAATGGAATAGTAAAACTTACAACAATCATTATAGAATTGGTGGCATGAAAGTAACGCTAGACGGCTCACCGCAAGGAAGAACTGCTTGGAGAACGCAACCGTATCTTATTCCTCCACACGGAGCAAAAAAAGATTATTTAGGGTATCCGGCCATCCCAGAAGACAGCGTATTAACTGCTATTTATGAAAAAGCCTTTAAAAACAATTGGCAAATTCTAACCCATGCCAATGGAGATGCTGCTATGGATCAAATGATTCGTACCATGAAACCTCTTACTGAAAAATATGACAACACAGATAGACGCCATGTTTTAATTCATGGGCAATATGTTCGCGAAGACCAATTAGACTCCTACAAAGAGATGAACGTTATAGCCTCACTTTATCCCTTGCATACCTTTTATTGGGGAGATTGGCACAAAGAAATTATTGGAGACAGTTTGGGCAATAAAATAAGCCCAACTAGAACAGCTTTAGATAAGGGATTACGATTAACCATCCATACCGATGCTCCTGTTGCGCTACCAAATCTTATGCGCGTTATTTGGACCGCTGTTGAAAGAACTTCTAGATCTGGAGTCATAATAGGAGAGAATGAAAGATTAACACCTTATGAGGCTTTAAAAGCCATTACCATTTGGTCTGCTTATCAACATTTTGAAGAAAATGAAAAAGGATCTTTAAAAGCAGGAAAACTTGCAGATTTAGTACTACTTGACAAGAATCCTATAAAAGTAACTCCTTCAGAAATTAAAGATATTGTTGTTCTAGAAACTATTAAAGAAGGAGAAACAGTATACATTTCCAATTAAATTTTTATGGTCTTAAGTTTTACTAAGCAAACCCAATTAACCTTATTCATTTTCCTATTTATTAGCAGCCTAACATGGTCTCAAAATGACACGCTTATTTTAAAAAATAAAGACAAGATTATTGGAGAAATAAAATCTATGGACAAAGGTGTTGTAATTGTAAAAACGAGTTATAGCGATTCCGATTTTAAAATCACTTGGTTAGACATAATTAGCGTGAGAAGCAACCAAAATTACTCACTTACTTTGTCTGATGGAACTAGATTTAATAGCTCCCTGTACACAAAATCCGAGGAATTTGGAAAAGTTACTTTAAACGATACGGAGGAATTTACCACAGACTTAAAAAACATTGTTTATATAAAACCAGTAAAAGGCAATTTTCTATCGCGCTTATCCACTTCTGTTTCTTTAGGTTATAATTTTACAAAAAGCAATAATCTCCAACAATTTTCCGTGAGTAGCGATTTGAGTTATACAGCTTACAAATGGTTGTTATCTGGAAGTTATAATTCGGTAAGAAGCAATCAAAACAACGTTACCGAGACCCACAGAACAGATGGTAATGTGATGATAAATTATTTTATGAAAAATGACTGGTTCTATTCCATGTCAGCCGATTTCTTATCGAACGATGAACAGAAATTAAAACTGCGTTCCACAATAAAAGGCGGTATAGGGAAATATATGGTTCATACCAATAGATTGTATTTTGGTGGTGGTTTTGGATTGGCTTTCAATAATGAAAAATATACAGATGAATTAAACACCAATAGAAACTCTTTAGAAGCTTACGGAACTTTAGCATTAAATATTTTCGACTTTAACGATTTAAGTTTAAATACGGATGCCACTTTTTACCCAAGTTTAACCGAGAGTGGTCGTTATCGTTTGGATTATAATCTAAATTTTAAATACGATTTGCCTTTGGATTTCTTTATAAAATTAGGGCTATCCTATAATTACGATAGCAAGCCGGTAGAAGGAACCTCAAACTCAGATCATGTGTTTCAATCTTCTTTTGGATGGGAGTTTAATTAATTTGAAGACTAATAGCCCAGAACTCTATAAAAAAGCAATCTTTAACATTTAAACTTCTTATTTTAAGATAGTATTAATACATTTTAAATTCATATTTTTTATATTATGAATGAATCATAAGAAACTAAAACAATGGGAATTATAAAAGATAAAATGAAATTTGAAGCAACTAAAGAACAGACAAATCCAACAAATCCCATTGGAAAAATAAAAAAAGAAATAAACCAATTCGATATTGATAAAGAAACTATAAAAAAGCAACAGAATAAAAAATAAATTTTATTTTCAAACTTTTAACCAAACCTATTCTATACAGAATGGGTTTCTACTTTTTAGCATCCTCGAAAATTCTGATTTAAAAAATAAAGTGTATGGCATTAAACATAGTTCTAATAGAACCTGAAATCCCAAATAATACGGGTAATATTGGACGTTTGGCTCTAGCTTCGGGTTCCAATTTACATTTGGTAAAACCCTTTGGCTTTCAAATAGACGATACGCGTTTAAAACGTGCTGGTTTAGACTATTGGCAGCATTTAAAAGTCCATTATTACGAAAACATCGACGAATTCTTCCAAATAAATAAAAATGCAAACATGGTGTTTTTATCCAGTCATGGCACAAAAACCCATTGGGACATTTCTTTTGAGGACAACATGTTTTTGGTTTTTGGAAAAGAATCGGTTGGTTTACCAAAATCAATTCTTGAAAACAACTTAGAAAAACTATTTAAAATACCATTATATAGCGAACATGTTAGGAGTTTAAACCTTGCTAACGCAGTAGGTATTGTTACTTATGAAGGACTAAAGGCCATTCAAAAATAGGCTGGGTGACCTTAATGTTATAATACAGGATTATTGTTTTAATAGTTCTGCTAAATCCTAAAAATAAATTTTAAACTTATGAAATATCACGTTATTATTAATAGTGTAAAATCTGTTGAAGCATTAAAAGACGCTTGGTCAAATACGGATTATATTAAATTACTGGAGAAATTTGGATTTGATGATGCACAAGACTCTAAGCCGGAAGAATTGCTTGAATTACTCTATATGGCCATTTCAGATTTTGATCCAGAAGAAGCTGCAGAAATTATTCTGGAATATAGATTGGCCGACCATTTAAACGAAAATCAAATGGAACAAATCTCCCATGAAATGTTGCTTGACAAAATCTCTGAGGAATATGCAGACATTACCCTTCATCATGAATTATATAACATCAACCAATTACTTCATAAAGCATACAACGGAACGTTTCCAAATGCGAAGGCTACATTAATTGAATTTGAAATCACGCCAAATAGTGAGGTTACCAAGGAAAATGTATTAAAAGCATTTAGTGCCACCCTAGCCAACAGCAATATTATAAAACGTTTGTTCTCGAATCAGCTGGCAGGAAAAGAAGCTTTTGACGAAGCCGAAAGTATTATTTGGGATTTAACTCCTACAGGTGAGAACGCGTTTATATTAACAACATCGGAGTATTGGATGAATAAGGATGATTTCTCGGAAGCCGAATTTGATGTCACCATTATTGCGTTTGAAGATGAAAACGAAGATTAAATTAACTCTATCTTATAAAAATACAATATGAGTTAAAGCAAATAATAAAAACACCTATTTAATTTAAAATTAAATAGGTGTTTTTATTTCTACATACGTTCAGGCACTTGAATACCCAATAATCCAAAAGCGTTTTTAATAATTCCAGCTACAACCGTAGACAATTGGACTCTTAATAGTTTTTCGGGATCTGTGTCTGCACCAAGTATAGAAACATTTTGATAAAAGGAATTGAATTCTTTTACCAATTCGTAGGTGTAATTAGCTATTAAAGCAGGACTATGGTTCTCTGCAGCATTTTGAACAACTTCTTCAAAAAGTTGAATTTGTTTAATCAGTTCTCTTTCTTTTTCATGCAACGTCACGTCTTTAACCTGTAGCTCAGCGGTGGCATCTATATCTGCTTTTCTTAAAATAGATTGGATTCTAGCATAGGTATATTGAATAAAAGGGCCTGTATTTCCTTGAAAATCGATAGATTCTTTAGGATCGAATAAAATACGCTTTTTAGGATCTACTTTTAAAATGTAATATTTTAAAGCTCCTAAGCCTATGATTTTATACAGCTCTTGTTTCTCTTCTTCATTATAACCATCAAGTTTCCCTAATTCTTCCGAAATTTCACCAGCAGTAGAAGCCATTTCTTCAATTAAATCGTCGGCATCTACAACAGTTCCTTCACGACTTTTCATTTTTCCCGAAGGTAAGTCAACCATGCCATAACTTAAATGAAACAGATTCTTAGCCCATTCAAATCCTAATTTCTTCAAAATTAAAAACAAGACCTGAAAATGATAGTCCTGCTCGTTTCCAACTGTGTAAACCATTCCTCCAACATCTGGGAAGTCTTTAATACGCTGAATGGCCGTTCCAATATCCTGTGTCATATAAACAGCTGTGCCATCGCTACGCAATACGAGTTTTTCGTCCAGACCATCATCTGTTAAATCGCACCAAACGGAACCATCTTCTTTTTTAAAGAAAACACCTGTTTTCAAACCTTCGTTTACAAACTCTTTTCCTAATAAATAAGTGTCACTTTCAAAATATAAGGTATCAAAATCAACACCTAGATTTTTATAGGTTACATCAAACCCTTTATAAACCCATGCATTCATTTTTTCCCAAAGTGCCACTGTTTCTTTATTGCCAGCTTCCCAATCTAAAAGCATGTCTTGTGCATCTTTTAAAATTGGAGCATTCTTTTTTGCTTCCTCTTCTGTTTGACCTTCTGAAATTAAGTTTTGAATTTCCTTTTTGTATTCTTGGTCAAACCTCACATAATAGTTTCCTACTAACTTATCGCCTTTTAATCCAGTCGATTCAGGAGTTTCGTTATTTCCAAAACGTTGCCAAGCAATCATACTTTTACAGATATGAATACCTCGATCGTTAATAACCTGCGTTTTATATACTTTTTTTCCTGAAGCTTTTAAAATTTCGGCAACACTATAGCCCAGTAAATTATTTCTAATATGTCCAAGATGTAAAGGTTTATTTGTATTTGGCGAAGAATATTCTACCATAACCGCATTTTCTCCGGGTTTTGGCTGGTTAAAACCATATTGAGAATTTGCTCGAATGCTATTGAAAAACTCAATAAAGTAGCTATCGCTTATTTCAATATTTAAAAATCCCTTTATCACGTTAAACCCCACTACTTCTTCCACATGCTCTACTAAGTATGCACCAATAGTTTCACCAATTTGTACAGGATTTCCTTTAACAACACGTAACATTGGAAAAATAACTATAGTTATGTCTCCTGCAAACTCCTTTCTAGTAGCTTGAAATTCGACAGTTGTTAGTTCCTTATTAAAATTGGTTTCAACAGCTTGAACAACCTGTTTGGCTAAGATGTCTTGAAGATTCATGGTCTATGTTTTTAAGGATGCAAAGATAAAACTTTTATCATAGCCTTAAAGTTTATATACCGAGTTATATGTCAATTATATTTAACCGGAATGAATAGTTCCATTTTCATTCTATTTTAAAACGCAAACAGATGATTTACAGCGATATTCAAAACGTGCATTTCGTCGGCAAAAGTGTATTTTTCCCTACTTATTTACCTTTCATCGATAAGCCTATTTTACATCAAATTTTTAAGTACCCTTTCAACTAATTTATTGGTATTAAAACCCGAAAATTAGCTTATTACATCTCTTTTCACAATTTTTGTTAGGTAAAGCTATTAATTGTCCCAAACTATGGGAATACTCAAACTATCTAACAGTTACAACCTAAACAAAAGCTATGACACTTTGTGTCAGTAAGTTAAAAGGCCCCTGTCTTCTGTTGTAAAGCCATTTTATGAAGAAATTATTTTCTTTATTTGCTTGCCTACTTTGTTTCATTGGTTTTTCGCAAACCAGAGAGCAGGATAGTCTTACCATTCAGTTAGCTTTTCAAAAATCCGATACCACTAAAATAGAAACCTCCTTATTACTTATTAAGGAACTTTACAACAACCAAGAATACGATAAGGCCTTAAAATACATTTCGCAAACAGAAAGACTCTCCCAAAACCTCAATTATCAAAATGGCATTGCAGAAATTACTTATTACAAAGCCATGATATACGGTTTTAAAGACGATTATATTAACTCCAGAGACAACTATTTAAAAGCTAAAGAATTATTTATCCAGCTGAAGGATACGTTACATATTGCAAAAGTTAACAATAGTATTGCCCTAAACGAAATTAAGCGAGGAAATTACAATGTAGGTCTACAATATTCGCTTTTAGCTTTAAAAGAATTTGAAAAAAGAGATTTAAAACAAGAATTACGAGCTGCTTATAATTGTTTGGCCCAGGCTTACTTTAAAACAAATAACATATCGAAAGCTACAGAATATTATGTAAAAGTTTTAGATGTTGAAAAACAAATAAACAATAAGGAAGGCTCTGTTGAAGTATTAAAAATATTAGCCGAATTATACTCGCAACAAAAAGAACACAGAAAATCCATAAATTATTACGAAAAAGCCTTAAAGCAAATTTCTTCTAATAACGATTCTTTAAGAGGGGAAATTCTTCCCAGATTAGGCGGAGAATATTTACAATTTAATGAATACGACAAAGCTTCAGATCATTTAATTACAGGTTTAAAATTAAATAGAAAATTAGGCAACCCACACGGAGTTTTGGTTTCTTTAAACAATCTTGGCGAATTAAACTTACAAAGGAATCGTTTAAAATATGCCGAAATCCAATTATTTGAAGCTAAGGAAATTGCAAGTGGTGTTAGCGACAAAAGGGAGCAACTAAAAAATTATGGCTTGTTAAAGTCCCTAGACTCAACAAACAGAAAATATGATCGTGCCTTTAATTGGCAAAGAGAATACTACCAACTCCAAAATGAGCTGGCCAAAGAAGAGACCAAACCTCATATTGAGCCAGAAACAACTGTTGTAATAGACAACTTTGGATTGAGCTCTTCAATCGCTAATAAAAGAGAAACTAAAATCGAGCAAGAAACGGCAGAAACACAAAAAGAATTTGATCGATTAAGACTTATTTTTTATGGCTTATTAGGTGCTATTGTAATACTCTCTACGTTTTTAATTTTAATTTACCTAAAACGGAATAGCCGATTAGAATACACTCGAGAACTCGAAGAAAAAAATAAACGTATAGAAATTCAAAATGAAGCTATTTTAGAGCAAACAAAACATTTAGAGGATATCAATAAAGTTAAAGACAGACTTTTTTCAATTGTTTCACACGATTTAAAAGACTCTCTAACTTCTATTAAAGGTTTTATAGATTTGCTAAAAGACGGCTCATTAACACAAGAGGAATTTAAATCCTTAATTCCAGAGTTAAGCGAAAATGCCAATAACGCCTCTTTACTTTTGTTTAATTTATTGAATTGGTCCAAATCGCAAATGCAATCTTTGGAATCGAATCCTACCCTATTCGATTTACAAGAAGTCTTTATAGATAAAATTAATTTGTTAGAACAAACTCTCGAGAAAAAGGGGATTGTTTTAAGAGATAAAAGCTTACGCGATTTTGTTTATGCCGATAAAAGCATGGTAGAAATAATTATTCAAAACCTACTAACAAATGCTGTGAAATTCAGTAAAAAAGGAGACACGATTACTATTGCAAATCAAGTAAGCAATGGAAAATCTATTATTACGATTTCTGATACTGGAGTTGGAATTTCAAAAGAAAACCAACAAAAACTATTTAAAAACTCTTCGTTTACAACCATTGGTACCAAAAACGAAAAAGGTACAGGTTTGGGTTTAACCATCTGTAAAGACTTAGTGGAACTAAACCACGGAAGAATTTGGGTGGAAAGCGATGTCAATGTTGGCACCACTTTTTTTGTGGAATTACCAAAATCGAATCCGGTACTTTAGGCTTTAGGTAAAAACACTTCGGCCATCATACAACGAGCACTTCCTCCTCCACAAGTTTCAATGGTTTCTAAAGAACTTGATAAAATTTCGCAATGTCTTTCTATGGTTTTAATTTGAGCTGGAGTTAAGCAATCGTATGCAGCTTGGCTCATAATTAAGTAACGCTTATCGTTTTCACCTTTAACTTGCAACATGTTTCCTGCAAAATTTGCCACTTGTTTTTCGGTAATAGCTATCACCTCTTTTCCATCTTCTTTTAAATGTTTTACAACATTTTTACGTTCCTTTTTATCATCAATGGCATCTAAACAAATTATGGCAAAGGTGTCGGCTAAAGTCATCATCACGTTGGTGTGGTAAATAACCTTACGTTCATTTTCTACGGTTTGGTAAGCTGTGAAAATAATTGGCGTGTATTCAAAATCCTCACAAAATTCAATCATCAATTCTTCGTCAGCTCTTGCAGATAAAGCACAATAAGCTTTTCTGTTTACTCTGTCCAAAATTAAGCTTCCTGTTCCTTCAAGAAATATGTGCTCTTCTTCGGCAGACGTATAATCTACAATTTGATTAATGTTATAACCTAATGTTTCTAGTTTTTCCAAGACATCTTCTCTTCGCTCCAAACGTCTGTTTTCGGCAAACATAGGATATAAAGCTACGTCGCCATTTTGATGAAAAGAAATCCAGTTATTTGGATATATGGAATCTGGTGTATCAAATTCCTCGGTATCGTCAATAACAATTACCTGAACCCCAATATGTCTTAACTTATCTACAAATCCATCAAACTCTTCTTGAGCTTTTTTATTAATAACTGCATTTTTCAAATCTAACTCTTCTTGAAAATAGTTGTTCACAGCAGTTTGTTCATTCATCCTAAAATTTATAGGACGAATCATTAAAATAGTATTTGTAGTCTGTTGCATGTTTTTAAATTTTTCAACTGCAAAATTACTTTTTTAAAACGAAAAGAAATTGTTTAAAGCAATAAAAATTGTTACTTTACTATTTACATTTTTATTTTCGTTAACTACAAGAATTTATGAAACGCTTTTTAGTTATATTAGTATGTTCGCAAATAATTTTCTTTTCCTGTACAGATAGTCAGATACCAAGAAAAATCAGTCCTGTAAATTGGGAGCAGCGCAAGGTTAGTTTGGCAAAAACTGATAGCCTGGTTTTAGGGCAAAGTTATTTATCTGTTTATTCTGAAATATATAGTATTACCGAACATCGAACCATTAACTTAACAGTTACCGTAAGTTTAAGAAATATAAGCCCCACGCAAGATGTCTATTTACTAAATGCCAATTATTACAATACCTCGGGAGAATTATTACGAACATATTTTAAAGATCCTATTGCTCTAAAACCCTTAGAAACCCTAGAGATTATTATTGATGAAAAGGATAAACATGGAGGTTCTGGTGCCAACTTTGTATTTGAATGGGCGCTTAAAAGTGAAAACGATCCTGAACCCAATTTTGAAGCCGTAATGATTTCCACATCTGGGCAGCAGGGGATTTCATTTTTAACCCAAGGAATAAAACTTTAATTTATTTTGAATATTGCCTGCCAGTCAATCATATATTTAAGGCGTAGAATTGGCCACCTGCAACAATTTTCCATTATAAAACTGATGCCCTTCTAAAGCAAAGTTACCTATATACTGTGCCATTCCAAAAGCTGAAATAGGTGCTTGATATCCTGGAAAAGCTTCTTCCAACATTTCAGTTTGTACAGCCCCAAGAGCCAATACATTAAAACTAGGTCCGGTTTCCTTGTATTCTTCTGCCAACAATTCGGTTAAAGATACCACTGCTCCCTTACTGGAACTATAAGCCGACAATCCAGGGAACTTTACGCTCCCTTGAACGCCACCCATAGAACTAATACTAACTACATGACCACTTTTACCCATAAACGGAAGAACGGTGCGTATCATTTCTGAAACTCCAAAAACATTGGTTTTATAAACCCATTCAAATTCTTCAAATGTAGTTTCTATAAAGGGTTTGTTCAATAAAGCTCCGGCATTATTGATTAAAACATCTACATGATTCCAATGGGTTTTAACAAAAGTCGATATTTTATTAAAGTTGGACGGCTTAGATAAATCAAAGGAAAAAGCGGTCACATTTTTTAATTTAAGGGCTTCTATGGGAGCACTATTTCTGGATAAAGCCAATACTTTATAGCCTTTATTGGCAAAATACTTAACCAATTCGAATCCAATTCCTCTACTTGTTCCTGTAATGATGATATGTTTACTCTTCATGTAATTTGATTTCTTTTGTTTCTGTCTGACTTATTTTTTCAATAACTGGAATCATCTGGTTGACTAGACTGGCCATGTGATTATAATCTAATTGATCGGCCTCGTCATACACGTGATGATAGTAATCATAATTTGATAAATCGCAAGACGAAATAGTTTGACTTGGCAGGTTAAAAGCTTCATAAAAAGGATAATTATCCGAAGCTCTGAACAATTGGTATTGTTGAGCTATTTTCGATAAGCCTACCAATTTAGTTCCAGCATATTCGTTGATTTTCTCTCCCATATTGGACAATTCGTAGCCAGTTACAAAAGCTATATAATCTCGATCTGTAAACGGAACACCAATCATTTCAAAATTCAACATGGTATATAAATCTATGTCTTCAGTTTTTAATTTTGCAGCTAAATGTTTAGACCCTAATAAGCCCATTTCTTCAGCAGAAAAAAGTACAAACATCAAACTTCTTCCATTGGTTTTAGTTTCGGTGAAATATTTGGCAAGAGCTAAAACGGCACTTGTTCCCGCTGCATTGTCATTAGCACCATTGGCAATTGAATCGTTTTCAACTACTTTTCCATAACCAATATGGTCGTAATGTGCACCAATGATTATAACTTCATCTTTAAGTTTTTTATCTTGTCCTTCAAGGAATCCTACCAGGTTGTAAGCGTGTTTTTCTCCTACTTTAAAGCTGTCTCTATAGGTTTCAAAGTAAGGTTTTAAATTAGAGAATTTAAAGTTATTCTCTATAAACAAAGCAGCTTGCTCAATGCCTTCACTTCCTGTATTTCTTCCTTTTAATTCATCTGAAGCCAAAAATTCCACAGTTTCTCGAAGCTCAAAACTTGTGATTGTTTTTGTGTTATTGGAATTTGAAGCCGACGTCATAATAACATCGTTTTTTGAAGGACTTGGAATAATATTCTGACTTGGGTCGTCATTATTCATAACAACCGTTGTCGATTTACAAGCGATTAAAAGAAAAACAAAACCAAGAAGCGATAAAAGGTGTTTCATATGTATTTATTACATTTTGTCTAAAGATAAAAAAACCTGTTTCATTTAAAATGAAACAGGTTGATATTATTGTAAGATGATGTGTATTCTATAATTTATTGCACCAGCATGGTCACCGGATTTTCTATATAGCCTTTTAAAGTGATAAGAAATTCCGAACCTGTAGCACCATCAACCGTTCTATGGTCGCAAGCCATAGTTAATTTCATGGTGTTGCCAACAACTATTTGTCCATTTTTAACTACTGGTTTTTCAACAATAGCTCCAACTGAAAGAATTGCCGAGTTCGGCTGATTGATAATAGAAGTAAAACTTTCTATACCAAACATGCCTAAATTAGAAATAGTAAACGTACTTCCTTCCATTTCTTGAGGAGTTAGTTTTTTATTTCTGGCTTTTTCCGCAAAATCCCTTACTGACGATCCAATTTGGGTTAAACTTTGTTCGTTGGCAAACTTTACCACTGGAACCACCAAACCATCTGGAACTGCAACTGCCACTCCAATATGTACATGATTGTTTATTTGCGTTTTATCGTCAAACCATTGCGAGTTTACTTGTGGGTGCTTCTTTAAAGCTAAGGCACAGGCTTTAACAATTATATCGTTGTATGAAATTTTTGTATCTGGAATAGAATTGTATTGTGCACGGAACGCCATGGCATTTTCCATATCGAACTCCACATTTAAATAATAATGTGGTGCTGTAAACTTAGATTCTGCTAAACGTTTAGCAATAATCTTACGCATTTGCGAATGTTTTACCTCTTCAAAATCTTCTTGCCCTGTTGGTACAAACTTACCTACTGAAGCCGTTGTTGAAGGTGTGAAGTTTTCAATATCCCGTTTTATAATTCTTCCGTTTTCTCCAGAACCTTGTACTTGCGAAATATTAATTCCTTTATCATCGGCCATTCTTTTGGCTAATGGAGAAATGAATATTCTACCGGAATCTGACGTTGAAATCGAAGATGAACTTGAAACTTCTTGTTTCTTTTCTGTTTTAGCTGGTGCTTCTTTTTCTTTTTTAGCTTCTTCTTTTTTAGGCGTTTCGCTTTTAACTGAATCACCTTCTGTTTTAAAGTTTTTAGCTATTTCTGAAACATCTGTTCCTTCTGGGCCAATTATCGCTAAAAGAGCATCAACTTTAGCCGATTCTCCTTCATTTAAACCAATATACAATAAAGTTCCAGCTTGGAAACTTTCAAATTCCATAGTCGCTTTATCCGTTTCAATTTCAGCCAGAATATCGCCTTCTTCTACGTTATCGCCAATTTTCTTAAGCCAAGTGGCAACCGTTCCTTCTTCCATGGTATCACTTAATCGTGGCATGGTTACTACAATAACGCCTTCTGGTAATTCTGTTTCGGATTTTGGGTCTTCTTTAGAATCTGACGGAGATTCCTCTTGAGGTTTATCTGTTTCGTCTGAAGTTGTTTTTGCTTCAGGTTGCTCTTTTGTTTTTTTGGAATTTGAACTTGGAATTAATTCCGAAATATCTTCGCCTTCTTCTCCTAGAATAGCCAATAACTCATCAACCTTGGTTGTTTCACCTTCTTGCACGCCTATGTAAAGCAAAGTCCCTTCATGAAAAGACTCAAACTCCATGGTTGCTTTATCTGTTTCAATTTCAGCCAAGATATCGCCTTCTTCTATTTTATCTCCAACTTTTTTCAGCCAAGTAGCCACGGTACCTTCTTCCATAGTATCGCTTAAACGAGGCATGTTTATAATTTCTGCCATAGCTTATATTTTGTGTTCTATAAATGGATAATCTTGTTGGTCGTAAACAGCATCGTACATGACGTTTAATTCTGGATATGGAGAGTCTTCAGCAAATTTTTCACATTCATTTACTAAATCTTTCACACGTTTATCCATTTTCTTGATATCGGCTTCCGTAGCGTATTTATTTTCAAGAAGAATCTCCTTTACTTGCGTAATAGGGTCGATTTTCTGGTATTCCTTGACCTCGTCCTTGGTTCTATAACTTTGGGCATCACTCATCGAGTGACCTCTATATCTATACGTCTTTAACTCCAAGAAGGTTGGTCCATCTCCACGTCTAGCTCTCTTAATAGCTTCGTCGAAAGCTTCAGCAACTTTTACAGGATTCATACCATCTACAGGGCCACAAGGCATTTCGTAACCTAAACCTAGTTTCCAAATATCTGTATGGTTAGCGGTACGTTCTACCGATGTTCCCATGGCATATCCATTATTTTCGCAAACAAAAACGACAGGAAGTTTCCAAAGCATGGCCATATTAAATGTTTCGTGAAGCGACCCTTGTCTGGCTGCTCCATCGCCAAAACAACATATGGTTACGGCATCTACATTGTGGTATTTATCTCCAAAAGCAATTCCTGCTCCTAACGGGATTTGTCCTCCAACAATTCCATGACCTCCATAAAAACGGTGTTCTTTAGAAAAAATATGCATAGAACCTCCAAGACCTTGCGATGTTCCTGTTGCTTTTCCATACATTTCTGCCATAACACGTCTAGGGTCCACACCCATTCCAATAGGTTGCACGTGATTTCGGTAAGCCGTAATCATTTTGTCTTTAGTCAAATCCATGGCATGTAAAGCACCTGCTAAAACAGCTTCTTGACCATTATATAAGTGAAGAAATCCTCTTACTTTTTGTTGAATATAAACGGCAGCAAGTTTGTCTTCAAACTTTCTCCAGAACAACATATCCTCATACCATTTTAGGTAAACTTCTTTGGTTATTTTTTGCATTTATTTACATATTAAAAAAATAGTTTTCAATATAAACCTCTCTAGGGTTTAAGAACAATTTCTCTTTTTTAAATAACAGAGAGAAACAGATAACAAAAGTAACACTTTAGTCACTAATGAAAAAACTGTAAATCGTAAAACTTTAAGGGAAGTCTATTAAATTCTTAAAAGTGTTCCTTATAACACAGACTTATCAAAACCTAAAGGCAATAAATTAGCTAGGGAATGCGATTTTACAACTTTTCCGGATTCTCCCATAAAGTAGATTTCAATATCGGCATTTTGCTTGACTTCGTATTCTGCAATAGCCTGCCTACAGGCACCGCAAGGAGGAATTGGTGTAATGGTTTGATGAATCCTAGATCCAGCAATAATAGCCATTTTTAATATTTTAGCATCTGGATATTGCGAACCAGCATAATAAATAGCCGTGCGTTCTGCACACAAACCTGAAGGATAGGATGCGTTTTCTTGGTTGGAACCTAAAACGATCTCATTATTATCCAAAAGGATGGCAGCTCCAACACTAAATTTAGAGTACGGGGAATATGAGTTTTTCCTAGCAATGGCTGCTTGATCCATAAGTGCTATGATATCTTCCGATAACGCGTCTAGATTATCATAAACGGTTAATTTAGCTTCAATTATTATTTCTTTCATCTGTTTGACATATACTTAAAGGTAACGATACTATTTCAGACAAAAAAACTATTGCGTTTGGCAATAGTTTTTTGTTTATTTTTACTTTATATCTTAATATTCTGTATAAGCTTCTCTATCTATATTAAAGGTTAAAGAGAAACGCA
The DNA here is from genome assembly GCF_035306705.1 of Xanthomarina sp. Taxonomy (GTDB): domain Bacteria; phylum Bacteroidota; class Bacteroidia; order Flavobacteriales; family Flavobacteriaceae; genus Xanthomarina. The sequence goes on along the minus strand of NZ_DATGNO010000054.1, from coordinate 8,499 downwards.
AGGTGTTTTCTAAAGGACTTGGCACTTTTGATGCAGAGAACAAATAAGACAAGTCGATACCAATAACATTGTATTTAAATCCGGCTCCAATAGCAAAAAATTGTCTGGCACCTTTTTCTGGACTTTCATGAAAATATCCTGCTCTAAAAGCAAAAGAATCTTGGTAGTAATATTCTGCTCCTAAGGCCCAGGTCCATTCTTGCATTTCTTCGCTAAAACCTCCTGGCGCATCAGAGAAGGATTGGAACATCCCTTTCATAAAACCAACATCTGGATCTTTTCCTTCAATAATATAATTTGTTTCTTTACTTATTTCAATATCTCCATCGGCTGGATTATAAACCCCATCATTATTAACGTCTTCATAAACTAATTTTGTTCCTGTAATTGGAGGTGTTGGCACGAGTAGTTTTGTAAACTCTGTAGATAAGGTTATTTTATTAAAGTCGTCCAAAATAAAATCAAATCCTGCTCCTAAACGCAAGGTTGTAGGTTGGAAATTCTCTTGGCCTCCTTCATCGTATTTAAATTTAGGCCCAATGTTTTGAATAGCAAATCCAAATCTATATTTTCCATTAAAGCTATTATAAGCTTCCTCTTCACTTTGGTAAAACCCTGAAACATCTACCCCAAAGGTACTAGCTGCAGAGGTATCGTTATTTCCATCAGGAATTTTTAAATTGGAATTTAAATAACGCATGGCAACTGCCATCCCAAATTGATCGCTTAATCTTAAACCATAAGACACATCGAAAGTGAACTCGTTAGGGCTTTGGATTAAAGGGGTCTGGTTTTCATCTTCAACAAATTCAATCTCACCTAAAGAAAAATATCTAAAACTGGCGGCAAAAGCACTTCTTTCGTTTAAACGATTGAAATACGTAACACTTCCTAAGAAAATATCGTTAACCAATTTGCTTAAATAAGGGGTGTAACTAACTCCAACACCCTGTTTGGTTTCAGAAAACACATATTTAGAAGCATTCCATTGTTGAGAAAAAGCATCGGCAGAAGTTGCTACTCCCATATCTCCCATAGCTCCCGCACGTGCATCGGCAGCAATTAGCAAGAAAGGAACTCCAGTAGTAATAACTCTTGAATCGTATGGGTTTGGGGTAATTTCTTCAACAATATTTTGAGCTTGTATTTGAACAGCAAAAACAAATGCCGACAATATTAAAATTGATTTCTTCATAAATTATTTTTATTTAGCAAATATATATTTTTATTATAGTATAACAAGTTTCTCTACCTTCTCTACCGTTTTATTTAGGGCAGCAGAACGCACGGTAAGCTTGTAAATGTACACACCTTTACCTATTCTATCTCCAAAATCATCACGCCCATCCCAGATCATATCTCTTGATAATGAAGTAGTTCCGTTGTTACAACACTCCCCATTGTTTGTTTGGCCATTTAGGGTTCGAACCAACTTTCCAGAAACAGTAAATATTTGTACTAAAACGTCTAAAGATTCTGAACTATTGTGATTAAACCAAAATTCGGTGTAATTAACAAAGGGATTTGGATAATTTAAAACATTTTCGATAACCAATTGCTGATTTTCGTCAAATACCACAAATTGGATTTCTGTGGTAGAGGAATTATTATAAACATCCCAAGCTTTTACAGACATGGTGTGCAATCCTGGCTCTAAATCTCTTAAGGGGTAATTTACAATTCCTTTTTTATAATTGTCCAATTCTGTTTGATAGTAATCGTTTAAGATGTACGGATTGGCCTCGTCACCATCTAAAATTCCAACAATATCATGACCAATACCACTGGCTGTATTGATACCATTTTCGTCTTCTAGTTTTATCAGTAAATTTGGAGATCTATTGGTAATACCACCAGACACGAAGCTTTCGTCGTTCATGAATGCGGCAATAACTGGACCTATATTGTCTTCTGGCGCATTGGAATTTAAGCCACCTATTTGAACTTGATTGACACTCGCTCCTGCCTGATCTTCATGCACGCCATTCCTTTTCGCATAAAAACTTACGCGTCCATAATCTACAGGAATCCCTATATCTTTTGGCACGACAAATTCGATATCGAATTGTCCATTAGCGATAGACGACTGGCCTCTAAAAATAATAGGTCCCAAGGTTTCAAAATCCATGATAATTAATTGCCCACCATCTTTAGTTCCATCATTTCCTAAGGTTTTTCTTTGCGTGTTTTTATCATAGATGGTTGTAGAAAGTACACCATTATAATCGGACATAAGATTTCCGGTCAAATCTGTAACTTGTCCTGATAACTTCACATGACTTAAGGCTTGTAAAACATCTATAGTTCCGTTTACAGGCACATCGTTTACTTTTGTCAATACAATATTTGGTTTCGGAAAGGCCAGTTTCATAGCTGGGTCGCCAATAAAAAACACCAATCTCCTTTGACCGATAACAGAAATGGCCGGATCTATTTTTGTTAACCTCAAGGCTTCGGCCATGGTTGGGTATTCATGACCATCATAAGGCGTGTTATTGCCAAAAGAAAATAAATATTGTTCTAAAACCTTATTAAAGGTAATTCCAACATTTACAAAAACCTGTCTGGTGGTAGTTATTAAAGAAATAGCACCTCCATCTTTATTCCAATAGGTATATTCTCCTGCTGTAGGACGTTGCGGATTGTCGAATTTGGTGAACTCGCAAGTAACCGTTACAAAACAGTTTAGTTTACATACATTGTTCAAGCTTTGAGCATCTGGTTTTTCAAAAATACGCTCGTGAGCCAAGCCATCTTCTCCTCCATGGCCAAAATAATTAATTACCAAAGCTCCTGTTTCTATGGCATTTTTAATGGCCACATTTACGGTAGGATATCTGTTTCCTCCAGCAGAGGATTCCTGCTTGTAAGCATCGGTATGGATTTTGGTCACATTAATAAAAGGTTTTTCGGCTGCTACCTCATCGCCAATAAAGTCTGTAGTTGCTTGAAGAGATTGTTCCCAAGCTATATCCACATCATCAGAAATAACTACAAAATTATTTCTCCAACTTCCAAAGGAAGCATCTATATAATATCTTTCTATTTTATCTACGAGTTCTGAAGCACTTTGATAATTTTCGGCCAAGATTCTACCAACGGCAATATCCAATTTATCCGATATAGCCATATCGCCTTCGTTGTCATCCATCATTCCAAAATAATCGTCTGAAATAAACGAGTTAGTCAGATTAAAACTATTGTAGGCGTGCCAAGACGGCACTAAATTGGTGTTATTTGGAATTCGGTCTTTATAATCGTAAGAGCCATCTCCAAACAAACAAAGGTATTTAATACGTTTATCAGGAGCGCTGGCATTATCATAAATGTATTTCACAAAATTCCTTATGGCACCAATATCCTGGTTTCCTGTACTAAATTCGGCATAAATCTCATTTAAACCAACAACTTTCACTTTTAAGTTGTTGTTTACTCTGTTTATTTGTGCCAATCTTTCGGCTTGACCATAGAGATTGTTAGGGGTAACTATTAAATAATCAATATCATCATTTTGTCCTTGATTGTTTTTTAAAATAGTTCCTTTTAAATTTTGATTGTAAACCGACGAATTAGAACTCTGCGAAGGTTCATAGTAATCTAAAGGAGTTACAATGACATACGATTTTAAGCTTCCTAAACTGGAAGTAAAACTTAAGCTAGAGCTATTATTTGTATTGGCATAAGTAGTAACATTATATATGTCCGTAACATTCCATATCTCCCTAACCTGAGAGGTATTGGTAACATTGTATTGTCCAATTCCAGCCATTTGGGTGACTGCTTTATTTTTAAAGGTAAATTGATTTCCTGAAAAGTTTAAAGCTCTGGTTGCTTCTAAAGAAATATAATCGATATAAGCCAAAGCAGATGGGTTTCCTCCTTTGTTATATATTAAGGACACCGATAAATTAGATGAACCTACATTAATGGCACCATTATAAATAGACTCGGTAGCCAAATTAGTGTCGGTAGTTGCTGGAATTGGCATGGTTGTAATATTATTGCCATTCACTTTTACTATCATGGAAGTTGGTGTTACAGATGTGCCACCAAGATAAACCTTCAAGTTAACAGGTACTGAAGTTACTAGGTCTGGAAAACTAAAGTCGAAGGATTTGGTATCTTCCAAATCGAATTTATCTCCAAACCAACGTCTTCCAACAGTTACTAAATTGTAGTCGTCTTTTTCATGAAATTTGTAATCTTGAAACGTGTCAATCATCAAATCCACAGGTCCAGAAGGTTGCATAAACGGTTGAATTCGTTTTCCATTTCCAGGACTAATGTTTATATAATAAAAGGTTTTTTCAGTATAATTGTTAATATGGGTATTGCTAGCTTCATCAAAACCAAAGGGTCCTTGTGCATAAAACAAGATATAATCGCTATCGTGAAAAACACCATCACTTTCTCCTATCACACGAATGGCGTTTTCTGCAACATCTATAGGATAAGGTTCAGAATTGGCATAAGGAATCATTCTACCGCCATTTCCATAAAGTTTAATGGTTCGCGGATCAACATTATTTACATTAACCCCCATTCTAGTCAGGAAATCTTTTGTAATTTTAAATACGCCCGTTCGTTCTACTTGGAACTTATACCATTGCCCACTGCTTAATACAGAATTGCTAATAACTCGTTGATTTCTATTTGAAGGAAGCCTTCCATTGGAATAAGTAACAGAAAATGAAGTAACTTTCTTAATACTCCCATTGGCTTCTTTAATTATAGGAGACAATATAAAAAACGCATGCATGTTATCCCTAGCCACTGATGTTTTAAGCTGATAAGTTAATTCGCTAGGCAAGCTTTCAATATCCAAATCTAGCAACTCCTTGCTTGTCATGCTACTATAACTAACGTGACTTACACGTACAGAGCTCTCATCAACCGGTTGATTAATTTGCCATTGAGCTATAAATTGCAATCCATCTGTTGGATCATAATTATAATTAGCTTCGTTAAAAGCAGGCACCTTAATAGCGTAACTTTCGGTTGCTAAGACGTTCTCTCCTTCCCAAAGAATTTTAAATTGCTTTTGTTGTGAATAGAGAACGAGAGTCGCAAAAAAAAATAGGAATAAAAATTTCTTTTTCATTGATTAGATAACGTGATTAATTGCTTGTTAGTATGACAAAACAGACAATTTTAGAAAACCTTTCAAAATTACAATAATAATTTATAAATAATGACGTTATTTATACACAAATTAGTGGGATTACACTCAAGAAAACATCGTTATAAGGTCCAATAAACAGGATGAAATACATAAAATAATCATCAATTTTTATAATTTAACTTGTATTATAACCGATATTTCTTATATTGCGTCACCAAAAATATTATAAGCTTACTTAAAAGTATGGATATGAAAAAAGTTATGGCATTTAAGATTTTGTTACTCTTAGCAATTTCTATAACAACAGTTGGTTGCAAACGCTCATCTAGTTCCAATAGCTCTAGAGCTACTGGTTGGGACATAAACTCCAAGGATGGCGGGTTTCAATACAACACACAATTTAAAGAACAAGAAACAGCTCCTGGGCTGGTGTTTGTAGAAGGTGGTACTTTTACCATGGGTCGCGTTCAAGACGATGTCATGCACGATTGGAACAACACGCCTAACCAGCAGCACGTACAGTCCTTTTACATGGATGAAACGGAAGTTACCAACAAAATGTATATGGAATACTTAGATTGGTTAAAAAGAACGTATCCACCAACCGAAGAAAACTACAGAGCCATTTATTATGGAGCGCTTCCAGATACTTTAGTTTGGAGAAACCGTTTAGGTTACAACGAAGTTATGACTGAAAACTATCTACGTCATCCAGGTTATGGAGAATACCCTGTTGTAGGAGTAAGTTGGATTCAAGCTGTGGAATTTGCTAACTGGAGAACAGATCGTGTAAACGAATGGTATTTAGAAAAAGCTGGTTACATTGCAAGAGACGCGAAAGTAACAGAAGTAAATGCCGATCAAACATTTAATACAGATACCTATATTAATGCACCTTCACAAGTGTATGGTGGAAACACCGAACTTACCGACCCTACAAATACAAGAAGACGAGTTCAAACCTCTGCTGATGGAGAACCTATAAATGTATATGCAGGTAGAGAAACTGGTATTATTTCACCTAGCTACAGACTTCCAACAGAAGTTGAATGGGAATATGCTGCCTTAGGATTATCTGAATTAAGAGACTATAATATTATTAGAGGTAGAAAAAAATATCCTTGGGATGGACAATACACACGTTCTGGAAAACGTAAAGTTAGAGGAGATCAATTAGCTAACTTTAAACAAGGAAAAGGTGATTACGGTGGAATTGCAGGATGGTCTGACGATGGTGCCGATATTACCAACCAAGTAAAACAATATGCTCCAAACGATTTTGGACTATATGATATGGCTGGAAACGTAGCCGAATGGGTGGCCGATGTTTACAGACCAATAATTGACGACGAGTTTAACGATTTTAACTATTACCGTGGAAACGTTTATACTAAAAATGCTATAAATGAAGACGGAACCGTAAAAATTGTAACTACAGATGAAATTGTTTTCGACACCTTACCTAATGGGAAAATTGTTGCAAGAGATTTACCTGGAGAAATTGCTCAAGTTGCTGTAGATGAAGATGAAACTTATTTAAGACAAAACTTTGACAGATCGGACAACAGAAACTTTAGAGATGGTGATAAACAATCGTCCCGTCAATATAGAGAGAGCTTCGGAGATGAAGAAAACCCTGAAGGTGAAGAAAACTCTGTAACTGGCAAAATGTACAATTCGCCTAAACACAATGTAGAAGTAGATGATTCTACAGGTGCATTAATTAGATCGTATGACAAGTCTGATAAAAGAACCTCATTAATCAACGACGAAGTTCGTGTGTACAAAGGTGGTTCTTGGAAAGACAGAGAATACTGGTTAGATCCAGCACAAAGACGTTATTTCCCACAAACTATGGCTACAGATTATATTGGCTTTAGATGTGCTATGTCTAGAGTTGGTTCTAAATCCAAAAACAAGAACAAAACAAAAAACTAAGAATTTTTCATATCTTTTTAAAAAGTCCTAACCATAAGTTAGGACTTTTTTTATACTTTTATTCTATGAATATAGAACACATACATGCGCTTTTTTTAAAGCATCCATCTGTGTCAACAGATACGCGGAAAATAACGAAAAACGATTTGTATTTCGCGCTTAAAGGTGACAACTTCAATGGCAATGCCTTCACCAAACAAGCCTTGGAAAATGGCGCTTCGTACTGTATTATAGATGAAGAAGAATTTGTCGTAAACAATCAATGCATTCTGGTAGAAAATGTTCTACAAACACTTCAGGCGTTAGCAACCTTTCATAGAAAATATTTAAAATTACCCATTATTGCTTTAACCGGTAGCAATGGAAAAACCACAACCAAAGAGTTGATCCATGCCGTCTTATCCAAAAAATACAAAACCTCTGCCACTATTGGCAATCTTAACAACCATATTGGCGTGCCTTTAACACTATTAAAAATGACTAAGGATACAGAAATTGGCATAGTTGAAATGGGCGCCAATCATCCTAAAGAAATAGAGCTTTTATGCAACTTGGCGTTTCCAGATTACGGGCTAATAACCAATTTTGGAAAAGCACATCTAGAAGGTTTTGGAAGCGTAGAAGGTGTAATTAAAGCAAAATCAGAACTCTATCAACACTTAATAAACCACAAGAAAACCATTTTTGTTAATTCCTCCGATTCCATTCAATTAGAAAAAAGCCAAGGAGCTACCACAATTACTTTTGGTCAAAATAAGACCGAGGATTTCACGATTCATTTTAAAAGCGCCCAACCTAAGGTGAGTATTAACTACAACAACCATCAAATTAACAGTCAACTGATTGGAGAATATAATTTCAATAACATTTCGGTTGCTATTGCTATTGGTGCTTATTTCAAAGTGGATGACAAACAAATAAAAGAAGCTATTGAATCTTACGTGCCTAAAAATAACCGATCGCAAATTATCGAAAAAGGACACACGCAAATTATTTTGGATGCCTACAATGCCAATCCTTCAAGCATGGCTGTTGCCTTAAATAATTTCGGGAAATTAGAAGCTACAAACAAAATTGCCATTCTTGGCGATATGTTCGAATTAGGAAAAGAGGCCAAAGCAGAACATATGGCCATTGCCGAATTGGCAAATTCATTAAACCTTTCGAAAGTGATTTTTGTGGGTGAAAATTTCCATCATGCCCTTCCAGAAAACAACGAATCCTATACATCGTTCGATGATTTTAAAATGAAATTCAATCTCAAGACTTTAAAAAACGCCACCTTGTTCATTAAAGGTTCTCGTGGCATGGCATTGGAACGTGTTTTAGATTTGTTATAATATTCTTAAGCTTAAAAAGGTTACCCATTTTATTGATTATATTTAACCTCTGTTAAATTCACAAAAATTTATTCTGTCATGACGTTTTTTCGTTCGTTT
>NZ_DATGNO010000053.1:0-4829 GCF_035306705.1 Xanthomarina sp. | reverse complement strand
ATCTTTATTTATTGCAACACCAATTATGTACGATGCAGTGAAAAAAGGAGGTGCCCACGATTCTTTAAAAGATAAACCAAAAGAAGAAGTTGTTAAAGCATAAGCTTAAACAAGTATAAATTATATAAAAAAAGCCTTTTTGATTTGTTTCAAAAAGGCTTTTTTGTGTTTAGACCTTTCAGGTTTTAAAAACCTAAAAGGTGTAAATTAACTATTCTCGTTAATCCAAGTTTCTGTTAGCTTCCAAAGGGAGTCTTGATACTCTTTTTTAAAATATCCAAAATGCTGAACATCCTTAATGTTTAAGTCTGCAGGAATTAGATGTCTTCTATCCACTTTTGCATGGGTTAATTTTGAGGCCAACCAATCTACCGATGCCTTTGAAGCGAATAAATCTCTCGGAAAACTAAGTATTAACACTGGACAGCTAACCGTACTAAAATATAATTCAGTATTCTTAAAATGTCCAAACATATAATTGGGATGGATTCCCCATTGGCGCCATTGGTATGCTACTTGCTTAGGAATGTTCTCAAACAAGCCTAGTTTTTTAGCTGGAAAATAACCAAAAATTGGAGTTGTAAATGGAATGAGTACATACCAAAACATAAACATTCTAAATCTTGAAAAGCCTTTAAAATATTTCCAATAGCCAGTTTGTGAAGCAATGGTTATAATACTGTCTACAAGTTTAATCTCAGCATTTAAACCCATAAGCTGACCGCCAATGCTATGTGTTATTAGAATAATTTTATGTTCTGGATTCGTTTCTTTGGCATATTTTATTACGGCAGCTTGATCGAAAGCCCATGCGTTTAAATTAGCAGTAATATGTTTGATGCTTTTCGAGTTTGATGCGCCAATTCCGTAATAATCAAAAGTGTAAACTGTAAACCCTAAAGAAGAGAAATGACTAGCAAATCTGGAATAGTATTTTTGTAAAACCCCCGTTGCAGAAGATATAATGATGCTTTTGTTGCTAGAGTTTTCTGGGTAAAATATGGAAACACTTATTTTATGTTGGAAAGATGTAGCTAATAATATGTTTTTTACGCTGTAATTCATCTCGTTTCTTAGGCTTATGTAAAAGCAAATACATGCTTTTGATAAAGAGTTATTAGCTATTGAAATACGCTTTTAACTTCTGCTATCGTGTCTAATAACTACCCCCTGTCTACTGTGTACTAACCACAGAATACAACATGCTATCGCCAACTTGTAATTTCCATTTGGCAACCAAGCCTGCATTTACTTCCAACACATATTTGGCAGGAAAAATGGATGGCAGCGAGCTTTCATCCAATGGTTGCGCATTTTCTTGAAAACTCACGATGGTTTTATTGGTGTCCAAATAAATTAAATCCAAAGCAAACTGGGTATTTTTCATATAAAAAGATCGAGGTCTTTCGTCTTCAAACACAAACAACATACCCTGGTTTTCTTTCATAGAACTTCTGTACATCAATCCCGTTTGGGTTTCGTACTCATTATCGGCAATTTCGATATCTATTTTTGAAAGTGGAATTTGGGTTTCACCTTCAAAAAGAGTTAATTCGCCTTCTTTGGTAAAAGGAACTTCGGTTGTTTTAATTATTTTCTTGTCGTCTTTACAAGAAGTTGTCAATCCTATCGAAACCATACTTAATATATAAACAATAGGAAGCGTATATTTTAATTTGAAAAACATTTTAAGCGGTTTGATTTTTGGGTTTATAAACAAACATAAAATAAAATCCAATTAGTATAAAAGGAACACTAAGCATTTGCCCTGTGTTTAATCCCATAAGCGTGATATATTCGTCGCCTTGTGGTTCTTTTACAAATTCCACAAACAATCTAATGGTCCATAAAAGCACTAAAAATAATCCGAATAAAAACCCTGACTGATTGGCTTTACTGGTTTTGGTATAGAAATACCAAAGGATTAAAAACACAAAAACATAGCAAAACGCCTCGTATAATTGCGCTGGATGTCTATAAGGCACTTCTTGTAATAATTCTTGGAATTGTGGATTAGAGGCAATGGCATCATAAGCCGCTTTAGGGTTTTGCATGCCTGTAAGTTGCATGGCTTCTCCTGGACCATATTGATCTTGAATAAAGCGGACACCAAAAGCAGAATCGGTTATTTTTCCAATGATTTCAGAATTAATAAAATTTCCAATTCTAATAAAAATAGCACCAGAAGCAACCGGAATAACTACACGATCTAAAATCCACATTAAGGTTTTGTACTTGTATTTTCTTCGGTAGAGATACATCCCGATGATAATTCCTATAGCAGCACCATGGCTGGCTAACCCTTGAAATCCGGTAAATTCGAATTCTGGATGAAAGCGAAATGGTAAAAAGATACTGAAGAAGTCTTGGGAAATTAATTCCGACTGATAGAAGATAACATGTCCTAAACGTGCGCCCAACATGGTGGCAAAAACCGTATAAATAAACAGTGGATCTAAATACTCTAGCTTTATTTTTTCTTTTATAAATATTCGTTTCATAATGTACCATCCTAAAAGAAAGGCAATAATCCACATCATGCTATAAAAATGAAGTTTGAAATTTCCAATGATATCGATTCCAGAGATTGGATTCCAATCGAACTTAAGTAAAAACATAGAATTAATTTTATGAATGTAAATATAACATTTATGGGCTATTTAAATGAATATGTTAAAAAGGATTAACGAGAATTTATCATTATCGTGTTACGAACAGGTCGCGACCTGTCCGTACGGGAGGAAAACAATTTATAATTAGTTATTTATTTTGGATTCCTTTTTTAAATCTTTGTGGGGGCGGGTCGGGACCTGTCCGTACGGCAAATTTTTAGTTGTCATCCTTCTCCGGTACTGGATCGTAACCCGATCTGCCCCAGGGATGGCAACTAAAAATCCGTATAATTGCCAGTTTTCCACCCTTAAAAAACCCGTGTTTTTCCAAAGCTTCTTTAGCATAGTGCGAACAAGTAGGTTGAAATCTGCAGGTAGCTGGTGTAAATGGAGAAATAAACAACTGATATATTTTTATGAGTAATAAAAACGGATATGTAAGTAGACGTTTCAAAAGGTTTGTCGTAAAGTCGTTTGTTGTTAAGTCGAGTTTTAGTTTTACGTTTAAATAAATGCTTTAAAAAAATAATTTCTTAAAGCATATATTTAATTGGTAATATATTCTATTTCATTTCTAATTGTCAGGTAATCTTCGTTTGTAATTAATTGAAACTCTTTAGAGATAATAGCTTGGTTTAATAATTCTATGTTCAAATAGCTTAATAACTCATGGATTGACCCTATTTGTTCTAAGCATTAATCAACGAGTAGGCAACTAGACAATAATAAGATTTACAACAAACTAAGTGAGGTTAAAGACTAAAGCTCGTGCCGTCCTTTCCGTCATTCAATTGAATGCCAAGTTCATCGAGTTCATCCCTAATTTGATCGGATAAAGCAAAATCTTTATTATCTCTAGCTTCCTGGCGTAATTTTATAAGCAGTTGCACGGTAGCCGAAAGTTTGTCTGTATTTCCAGTTTCATCTATCGAATTCGTGTTTCTAAGTCCCATAACATCAAACATAAAGGCATGAATGGTTTCTTTTAAAAGCGCTAAGTCTTCTTTTGTAAGACGCGCTTTTTCATCCTTCACCTGATTGATAAATTTAACAGCTTCAAATAAATTAGCAATTAAAATAGGGGTATTAAAATCATCATTCATGGCATTGTAGCAGGTTTGTTTCCATGCTGAAACGTCCATGCTTGACGAGGTTGATGTTGGTAGGTTTTCTAATGAGTTTACAGCGTCTAAAAGTCGGTAAAAACCTTTTTCACTAGCCGATAAGCCTGGATCTGTTAAGTCAAGAATACTTCTATAAGAAGACTGCATCATAAAGAAACGAATAACCTCTGGGCTGTACGCTTTAGACATGATGTTGTTGTCTCCAGAAAGCAACTCTCTAGGGTTTATAATGTTTCCGGTGGATTTAGACATTCTTTGTCCGTTTAGCTCTAACATATTGGCATGCATCCAGAAGTTAACTGGTGTTATTCCTTTAGCAGCTTGATTTTGTGCAATTTCACACTCGTGATGTGGGAATTTTAAATCCATTCCGCCCCCATGAATATCAAAATGATCGCCAAGATATTTTGTGCTCATGGCTGTACATTCTAAATGCCAACCAGGAAAACCATCGCTCCAAGGCGAAGGCCAACGCATAATATGTTGTGGTTCTGCTTTTTTCCAAAGGGCAAAATCCTGTGGATTCTTTTTGTCGCTTTGTCCATCAAGTTCGCGCGTATTATGGATTAAATCTTCCACTTTGCGCTTGCTTAAAATGCCGTAATTATTGGTTTCGTTATATTTTAAAACATCAAAATACACAGAGCCATTTACTAGGTATGCAAAACCATTGTCTATAATGGTTTTAATTAATTCTATTTGTTCAATAATATGTCCCGTAGCTGTAGGCTCAATACTTGGTGGTATAAAATTAAATGTGTTTAGAATGTTGTGGAAGTCTACAGTATAGCGTTGTACTACTTCCATAGGTTCTATTTCTTCTAAGCGTGCTTTTTTTGTTATTTTGTCTTCACCTTCATCGGCATCATTTTCTAAATGTCCAGCATCGGTAATGTTTCTAACATAACGTACTTTATAACCCAGGTGCTTCAGATATCTGTAAATCATATCGAAAGACATAAAGGTTCTAACATTTCCTAAATGCACATGACTATAAACTGTTGGGCCACAAACGTACATGCCTACATAGCCCTCGTGAATAGGTTTAAAAATCTCTTTTTCCCCTGAAAGTGAATTGTATATTTTTATCTCT